>DATKIS010000752.1:0-2008 GCA_035543975.1 Pyrinomonadaceae bacterium | reverse complement strand
GTATTCATCGGCGATACGGGCCACCGGAATATCGTAGATGTTGACTTGCTCCTGCCGAATCAGGTGGAGCAACAGGTCGAGGGGACCGTCGAAATCACCCATCACGATCTTCAAATCGTCGGTGATATTGTCCGAAACGATCTCTGGAGCTGAGCCGGTGACATTTATCGAGGGTGATTCTTCCGCCGTCGTTTGGACCGCCGTTCCCTCACTAATTTCGTCCATCTAAATCCTCTTCGACTTTACTGAATGGCCGATTCGCTGCCGCGTCATGCTTCATCCTACTCACTAGGGCCGGGCCCCAAGGAACAGCACGGCCCACGCGATCGGCATGACGATGTTGAAAATCACCCCTAGCACGCCAGTGAAAATTGCAATAAACAATATTATGAAACCAAATTTCTCCAGTGCTTCTATTCCGGATTCAAAGCCCGGCGGCAGGATGCTGGCCAAAACTTTGCTGCCATCCAGCGGAGGTATGGGCAACAGGTTGAAGACCCCCAAAGCGACATTCAAGATGAAAAACACCGTCAGCAACTCGATTGCACCGGTCGCGATTGTCGAGTTGGTGTTGACCAGGTTCAATCTCCAATCGATCACGCCAAAGGAAAAGAGGAGGCGGATAATGACACCCGCGATAAAAGCGATAATGAAGTTGCTGAGTGCTCCGGCGGCAGACACCCAAAAATTTGCCACTCGTTTGTTACGCCACTTCAGGGGGTTGACAGGAGTTGGTTTGGCCCAACCTATCAGCGGAGCGCCCGTGAAAAATGCAATCGCCGGAAAGAGGAGGGTCCCAATTGGATCGACGTGAGAAACCGGGTTCAGGCTTATGCGACCTTGCAACCGCGCCAGATCATCTCCAAATTGGTTTGACATCCACGCATGCGCAGACTCGTGAACGGACAATGAAAAGACCAGCGCCACCATGTAAAGGATGAATTGTCCAATTTGGTTGTCCATTGTTAGGTCTGTATCTTTGGGGGTTACGCGAGTGGTTCACACTAACATGGCCCTCAGGACGTGTCAAAAACCCCTTCATTCTCATTAGGCCCAGTGGATTTCCTCGTTAGACCGCTCAATTCCGTCAGTATCAACTCCCGACATCCAGGCGGTAGATTGAGTCGGTTGAGGCTATCGCCATATCGCCGGTGGCACTAAAGGCAAGTCCCACCAGGTTCATTCCGGCCACAAACAGCTCGGCCTGTTTTCCGTCAGGAGAAATCCTCACGATACCCCGCCGTCCGCGCAGTGACGCCGCCACCAGAAGATTTCCCTGGGTATCAAAGGCGAGTCCCTGCGGGCGGCCCAACCCCTTGTAGAACAGGCTGACCTCGCCATTCGTGTCGACGCGCATAATTGAATCAAAGCTGGCGACCGTGGGTCCGGCAACATAAAGCGCGTCGTCCGGGCCAACAGCCAGGTGATAAGCCGAAACTGAGGGCTCGAGTTGGGCCCAGGAACTCTCTTCCCCTATCCCGTTAACTTTGTAGATCGTGCCGGTGCGATCTCCCACGTACATCGTGCCTGAACTGTCGAACGCTATCCCGGTCGCCACTCCCAGGTTTCCCACAAACGCGACGGCCTCTTTAAAAGGTGTGATTCTATAGACCGAGCCGTCCATCCGGCTGCTGACAAACATTTGCCCCGTACTATCAAAGGCAATAGCCGTGGGATTGGTTATGTCGCCGGAAAACTCAGAGATCTGCCCCGTAACATCGATGCGGAAAAGCGTGACTGGCAGCTGTTCGCCGCGTGAGCCCGACCGAGTAACAAAAAGCGCACCGTCATCCGGGTCAAACGCCGGATTGGTCACCGGGTGGACATCTTCTGCCAGTCGCCTGCCGACAGTTGCGTAAACCGGCTCGCTGAGTAGTTCACGATTCTCGAGACGAATCGCCACCCTCCCGTTCTGCTTGAGTTCAGGAACGATTGCCAGCACCCGCTTTGGCGACAAGGCGACGATCGGCGCCTTCTCATCACCAAAGAAAACCGCGCATTGCGTGGG
>DATKIS010000751.1:0-8045 GCA_035543975.1 Pyrinomonadaceae bacterium | reverse complement strand
TCAGTGCTCCAGCCGATCGTAATTCCATGTCCGCCGTAGTCATCGTTAGGCTTCAAAACCAATCTCTGTTGATTGGCTTGAAGATATTCGATGAGGTCAATTTCCTTCCCAAAGTAATCAGTCTTCTCGGCCCGAACTAATCGAGTCCACGGCACATGTTGGCGAATGGCCTCGAGCTCCTCGCTGGAGAACAAACCCGCCCGCCGCCGATCAGTCAAGACAGCGAACAAGGCCTTCTTGTGAATTAGCTTCGAGCGAAAACTGTTTACCATGCAGATCGCTCCGGCACGGTACGCCTCCAGGAGGGCCGGATAGTCGGCCATGATCGGCAGATACTCATTAACCAGCAGACGCTTATACACAATGTCGATTTCGAAATCGCCGGCCCGCAGCCTGCCCTGGTCAAAAACCAGTTCTTCAGGGGTACAGATTTTCGCCGGGTAACCCTCCCGTTCGAAGAACTCCTTGAACAGCTCAAACTCACTCTGGGTCGGGCGGTCACTCAGGTCAACGATGGCAATCTGGGGAACGGTATCAGGCTTTCGGCCGAGATATTCTTCGTACGACTCGAGCAGCACATCCAGCATAAAACGCCGGCCATAGAGCGGGCGGAAGTTATAAGTCTCGCCAAAACGCTTCATTACCGGGAGCTGCGAAAAGATATCGAAGGCGGCATCCACATAAGCGATACCGGCAGGACTTTCACCATTCAGCTCGACGAAGCTATAAGCGCCGGCAGTCAGGAATGAGTCGAGCCGAGCGGTTGGGGAAACAGCGCGATACCCGGGATCGATGCTGATTAACTCGCGCTCGATCTCCGTCACGCCCAGGTCGTCGATGATAGACACGTCCTGGATGGCAGCGTCCTTGACCTTTTGGATGGCCGACCAAACCGTTTCGCAGGCGGTTACGATTCGACTAAAGTCGTCTTCGGCGACAAAGTGGGGCCGCAGATAGGGCGATAGCCGGCGACCGCCAAAGATCAGCTTCGAGCGCTCAAGTCCCTCGTCGAGCATGGCGCGAGACGATTCAGCCAGATTGTGGTCATGGAGCAAGTCGTGATAACGCGAAACTGCCGCATCCACCAAAGGCATAGACAAGGATTCGGATGACATATATTGGACGATCCCAGGTTGAAAGTTGCCGGACAAGCTGTCGTTCAGGATGGAGTTAGAGTATCACAGCAGGTGGGACATTTGGAGTGCGGCGGCTCGACGCCGCTTTGGTAGGCGGCGGCTTGACGCCGCCTGGTTGGGGGGCACTCAGATAATATGGCATCTAAATCGCGGCCTACTTCGCGTCGACTTTGAGCGTCAGCTTTTGCTTATTGCGGACAATCTGGAATACCGACGGCGTCCCGGGTTTGTTAAGCAACGTGACGGTGCGCGAACCGGTGTAAAGCTTTTGTCCGTCGATGGCCTCGATCACATCGCCGGGCAATAGACCTGCCTTGAAAGCTGGAGTTGCCGGTTGAACATAAACGACCAGCAGCCCGCCATTCGCCCCATAACGCATCGCCACGCGGGGCCTGATGCCGATAGTTTCAATTCCCTGAGCCATCAGCGAGGCAGGCACTACAGCCTTCGGCGTAACCCGCTCCACTCTTCTCAACCCAAAGAACGGGTCGGGCGACTCGCTCAGCTTAATCTCCAGAGCCTCAGAGGCGATTTTCCCGAGCCGGGCTACGTCAAAGTGCACTGAACTTCCGGTTCCCGCTTCCTGCAAAGACCATGAGAAGTCGTCGGCACTTCGCACTGCTTCCTTGTTGACGGCAAGAATCACGTCACCGGGTCCCAACTGTCCCAGCGCCGCCGGACTGCCGGGCGCCACGAAGGTGAGCATGATTCCCTCTTGCTTTTCTGCCAGCGCGCGAGCGCGGCCAGGTTCCCAACCAACCCCGAGCATCCTCTCCATCGAGAGGGACCGCACTGGTTCCCCACGAATTCCCAACCAGGGTCTGGGCACACTTGCCTGCCGCGCAATTACTCGCTTCACTGCGCTGCGGACTACAGAAAAAGGCACTACCGTCGCTTCGTTGCCCTCCACGGCATTCACGATTCCAATCGTTTCGCTGGCCTCGTTGATCACGATGCCGCCAATGTTTGCTGGGGTTAACTTTGCCGATTTGATGCGGACGCGAGCGACGACCCCTGACGGAGACCGGTTAACATTGACTACCGTGGCTTCGGTTTCGCCAATGCGAACGTAGATCGCAGACTTGCTGTGCGGCTCTGAGTGAGCAGCCGGCTCTGGCCCGATGAGACGCAGTCGCTGGCCGATGGCGATGGGTTGCTCCTTCACTTCGACGGCCTTGGGGAAACTACTATTCGCCAGCGAAATGACTGACAAGCCAGTCAGTCCATCCAGTCCGATGTAACGTCCTAAAAGTCGTTTCCCGTCGCGCGTGATGATCTTGAGATCAGCAGGTCCGAGCAGGTTCCCAGCCAGCTTGAAAGACTCGAAATTTGGCAGGGTCATCATCCCGGGCACGTTTTCCATCTTCGGATGGGGCACCGTGTGGGAAGGGCCTCTGGGTGGCACGGGTACTCCCGGCGCTGCCGGAACCAGGGCCGGTGGCATTTCAGCTTCGGCTTCCGGTAGCCAGGCCGCAATTGTTTGGCCGTCGTCAAGGGTGAGACCGGCGATCACATTGGTATGAACGTCTCCGGCGATCTGAAAAGCATTATCCAGGTTGGCAATCGCACCAAATTCCTCACTGGAGCGAAGCAACAGGCGGAAGACTTTTAGGCCGTTAAGACGGTGGAGAATCGTCACCACCTGAGGCGTAGGTGTTCCGCCTTGAACGATCACTGGATTGACTCGCGTTGAAGGGGTGATCTTTCGCGGCTCCTGCACGCGCGGCGGCTGGGGGGCCGTAGGGGTTTGGGCCTCAGACCGAGACCAAGCCGCACCACCGACTAACACAATCATCAATAAACTAATCGTCTTATTTGTTCTCATTGCTTAAATGCAGTTCCCTGATTTCGCCTATCTAAGTTGTTACCAGTCACTTCTCGCGGAAGCCATCAAGGTTGAGGCGGCCGGAGCCAAAACTCGCTGCGACCCGAAGCTAACCGTTGGAAGCGAAATGGTGCGCGAGCTTCCGCGGCCATCGTCTAACGAAACTTTGAGCGATTGCTGTGACGCTCCGATTGGAAAGACCTTGGATCTCGTGGGATCCGACGGATCCAGTGCCTGCATCACCTTCGCCGGTGTGCTGGCCAGTTCACGTGTCCTGGAAGCTTCATTCGCCGCAGAACCAGGCATGTTCGCCAGTCCAGTTCGTCGGGGTTCAGTCCGACGCGGAGTCGGTACCTTCTCTTTCACATCGGTCGCTGCGGTCTTTAGGTCATCCGCACCGCTGCCATCTGTGCTCGGTGGAACAATCGTCGCGACAGGCGATCCAGGCGCCTCTGTCGGTTTACGGTTGGTGGTAGATTGGTCAATCGCCTGAGCGGGAGAATGCGTTCCATTTGCCGAAAGCGGACTGGTCGGGGTGGTTCTAAGGCTAACCAACAGCAGTGCCGAGCCAATCAGCAGCAACGAGGCGGCCACGGCGGCAGAACGAAAACCAAAAGAGAGATTACGCATCACAAACGGTTGCGCGCCGCGCTTTTCATTGGCCAGCCGGGCGCGCAGGCGAAAATCGAAGTCACCAGGCGCCTCAACGGATCCCAGGCTCGACAACATCTCGCGCAGTTTCAACCGGTCTTCGCGAAAGCTCGTACATTGAGAGCAGCTCTTCAAGTGATCGTCAGCTGACGCACTTAGCAGGCTACTCGACGGCCCTTCGTCAATTTCGCGGCGTACGCTTCGACAATTCATTTTGCTCATAGTATTCCTCAGAGATACGCACTCATCTTCTCGCGCAGAAAGCCTCGCGCGCGACTGATGCGGGATTTCACTGTCCCCTCGCTCGTTTCTAAAATACGGGAGATCTCGTCATAACTTCTGCCGTCGACATCGCGCAGGATCAAGGGGGCCCGATACTTCTCCGGCAAGGTGCTAATCGCCCGTTGTACGGCCAGGCGCCGCTCGTCGGCGACCATCACGGTGTCTACCAATGGCTTGTCATCGACGGGATTAAACTCCTGTGGTTCGGCGCCGTCCTTCGATTGAAAGAACCCGGTCAGCGAGACCAGCTTCCGGCGCTTCCGCTTGCGCAACTCGCTAATCGCCAGGTTAGTGGCAATCCGGTAGATATAAGTCGAAAAGGCATAGGTGGTTTGGTAACGATCCGCTGCCCGGTAGACCCTAACAAAGGTTTCCTGAGCTAGATCAACCGCGCCGTCGTAATCGTTAGTCATACGATAAATGTAACTCGTAATCTGGTTTCGATAACGGCTAACCAACACTGCAAAGGCGTCCTCGTCGCCGATGCGGGTGGCCTCCAGCAACGCGTGATCCGATGTCGGATCAGCGACCACTTCGGGCCGCAGAGTCGCGGAGAAAGTCAGATTGTCGATCGTGCTTAGTGTGTCCATCAGGGTGGGTAGGCTGTCACACGCGCTGACGAGTTCCTTAATGTTTTCTAACTATTCTTCGCAACTTGACCAAACTGGCTAGTCTACTGAACCTTGATTATACCCCGACAGTTGACCGCCCGCAGTCTATACACGCCCAGGACAGCGATAGGTTCCGAAACGGTTGGATTTGAGGGTGGGAAGCGCGGAAAGCCGGGAACTTGGGGACAAAGAGGGATTAAAATCCGGACGGGCCTAAATCCAAATCTGAGTAATTCGACCTGAGACCTTCCGCGGCTTAATAGCTGACGCCGGACCTATGCCTCGGGACTCTTGAACAGCGAGTCGTCTATCTTGATTCCGTAGGTGACGTTCGAAATTTTCGTCTCCTGCGTCTGCAGCCCGTCCTGTAGCAAGATCGTCTTGTACGGAACCAGCGTTCCCTGAGCGTAGCGGTGATCGAAGAAACGACGGACATACTTTATCGGGCCGGCGCTCCCACCCGGCTCTTCGTATTCCAGCCATAGAACGTGCAGCGTTTTGGTGCTGAGATAGTAACGGGTGGTTGAATTGTCTTTCGCGGCCAGGTTTAGAACGTAGAGCTCGAGGCCCTTGTGCTTTTCCTTCCCAATCAGGTTAAGCGTCGCTCCGTCTTCCTTGTAACGCAGCAGCTTGTCCACACTGTGACGCTGCTGGGAAAGAAAGGTGTTTGCCGCATCCTGGCGGGGAATGAAGGATGCTCCATTAATGATTCCCCACAAACGGCCCTCGCCAAAAATCAACGAGTACTCCAGGCTGGGGGTCTTCTGGTCGAGACGAACCTTGTCTTTTTCCGAGCTCTCACCGCGGACAAACCGGCGCTCATAACTGGCTTCTTCAGTTTTCCCGGGCAGTTCACATGTTGGCTTGCAGACGCGGCCACGCTCAATGCCGTTGCGTCGAATTTGCGCGAGCAAAGGGCGGCTGCCGTAGACGAAGATCGCCGCCTCCACTACCTGATCTCCAGTTAAGTTCTTGGGATCGACTTTTTCAGGCTTTGTGGTCTGTTTGTTATCGCTAGTTGCGGGAGCTGCCTGCGCTTGTGCAACGACAACATAACCTGGGGCCGTGCTTATGGCCGGCGCAGACAAGCAAAGCAAAGTGGCAAAGAAGACCGTCGAGGTCAGAATTGAGCGAAGCAAGAAATTAGTTCTCCTCTTGAAACAAATACCTATTTGAATTTACACGGGGAAAGTGGCCATCAAGCGCGCGAATTGTAACACAAGCCAAACCTTAAGACTTCCGAGCAGCGATTGATTGATGCGCGTTCTGGGGCGCTCGATGCCTGGAATCAGCTGGTTGGACTAGGGAAACAAAAGCCGAGGCGGCCCCGGGGTCCCCAGCGGGGCATCTCCGCTGGGGTGGAAGCCCGCCTTCCTGACCCTGAGCTAGGGCTTGCCCCGCTCTGAGGTTCGCGTTTCGGCATTAGTCGTTTGAAGCATCCACCCCGATTAAGAACCCAGCGCGGTAGCCCGAAACCGTTCGGAAATGCGGGTAAGATGTGATTGCCGGATCGCTGGCTAGATTTAACTAAAGGATCCCGCGCTACCGCGCTGGGTTCTGTATCCGCGTGCGTCCTCATTAATAAGCTGCGCGTTTCCTCGAATTGACAAGCCGGCAGGTTAAATCGTAGTCTGCCTGTTTTTCCAGAGGTCAAGAATCCCCACTTTCGGAGTAGATTGATGCTTGGGTTTAGGCTATTGGGGAAGGTGCACAAACGGAGTTTTTCTTAAGCTAAAGAAGGATAGGTGAGTTATGAAGAAAGTTGGCATTTTGGTGGGACGGGAACAGACATTTCCCGATGCACTTGTTAAGAACATCAACGAACGCGGCAAAGGTGAAGTGACCGCGGAGTTTCTCAAACTTGGCGGTATTCGACATGACGCCCCACCCAAATACGATCTGGTAATCGACCGTATCTCCCACGAGGTCCCGTTCTACCGCGCCACCCTGAAGCGAATGGCGCTGGAAGGGACGATCATTATCAACAATCCCTTTTGGTGGTCGGCAGACGACAAGTTCTTTAATTATTCACTGGCTCGCAAGCTGGGCGTCGCAGTTCCCAAGACAGTTTTGCTACCCCAAAAAGACTACATTGCCGGAATCGTGAGCGAGAGCCTGCGCAATCTCGAGTTTCCACTCGACTGGCAGGGCATCATCGACTACGTCGGGCTACCGGCGTTTCTCAAACCGTTTGATGGCGGTGGTTGGAAGAACGTCTCCAAAGTGAATTCGATTGAAGAGTTGTGGCTGGAGTACGACCAGACCGGCACCCTTTGCATGACCTTACAGGAGGGTATCGATTTCGACCAGTTTGTCCGTTGTTACTGTGTTGGCCAGGAGGAAGTAATGATCATGGCCTATGATCCACGTAAGGCGTACCTTTCCGGCGAGCAGTACGTACACGATCCCGATTATCTAACCCACGACCTGGCAGACCGAGTGCGCAAGGATGTGCGGACTCTCTGCACGGCGCTGGGCTATGACCTCAACACCGTCGAGTTTGCGATCAAAGACGGAATCCCCTACGCGATCGACTTCATGAATCCGGCTCCCGACGCTGAGTTGGCTTCGGTGGGCGAGTTCTACCACAACTGGATCACAACCGCCGTAACCAACCTCGTCTTCAAGCGGTTGGGCGAAGGTCATCAAGCGCCTCGGTATCGCTGGGATGCGTTGCTGAATCCGGAACCCACACGCACGTCAGCAGTGGCTTCGCAGGTTGAGCAGCAAGCTCGGACAGTACAACCAAAACCAGTCGAGAATACTAAGGCCGCGGCGGCGACGGCGGCGGTTTCGGCGGAGCCTGCTCCGGAGACTTCGCCTAGCCCGAGTGCTACCGACTCTGCGGTGACCAGCGGGAAAGCGGCTCCCGCGGCACGGAAGCCGCGAAAGAACGGGAAGACTCCGTCAAAGGGATCGAAGACAGCTTCGTAGTAGGCGGAGTTACACCCAGAAGTGGGTTTTTGACCGACAAAGGCGGGGGCATTACCGCCTTCCTGACCCAGAGCTGATTTGAGTTGCGGGATGATCGCAAGCTGATCGGCTTTCAGCTTAAAGCAATCAGGCAAGTTTAAGCGTCTCGGGGTTAGGAAGCTGGGATTGCCCCGCTCTCGTTTGAGTGGAGAGCCGCTTGCTGTCGACTCCTCCTGCAGACCACCCTCTAGTGACCTGTCTCTAAAACTCGCAAGGCGATCCACTTTAGGTCCGAAGGACTGGCATTTAATAGCCACGCCCGTGAGGGCGTGGATCAAGAATCTCTACGACGGAGCGCCGAAGGTGCGGAATAAATTACTTCCCCAGTTCAACCAGTGCCGGCCCTGCGGACCTCTGACGCTATGGACTCTGCTTTCCACCCCTCACGGGTGGGGCTAGTAAATGTCGGTACTTCGGACCCTGGGGCAATGCACTTCCGCCCTCAGAGTTGTTAATCGAACTTCAGAGCCACCATGCTAGGAACTTGTTTCGAGTCGCGGGGTTCGCCTTCGTGAAAGAATCCTCGTCGCGAAGAGGCTGAAGATCCAAGCCACCAACGATGAGGAA
>DATKIS010000750.1:0-10550 GCA_035543975.1 Pyrinomonadaceae bacterium | reverse complement strand
AGCCTTCGGGCTTATTTGTGACAAACTATTAGTTCGCCAGTTTCGAATTGACCCATCACCCGATGTGGACTTGTTGCCTCATTGGAAGAGTGGTATTAGAATCCCCGCCAGTTTCAACCGACTCTATGGTGCCTCCTCGCTAAGGGCGCCTCAATAACTGCTCACCAAAAAAAGGACACAATCATGAACCTTGATAATGCACGCGGGCTGAAAGCCTCGCTCATGGAAAACGTGACGGAGAGTTTTGCCGAAGTCACTGCGGTCCGCTCACTCGGCATTCGATCGCAAAAGTCTGATCCCGGCAAGGATGCTTTGCGGACAATGGCCATAGGAATTTGCGGGAAAGGAAAACAGCATCAATTGGCGATTCGATTACAGCGCCGGTCAATGGAGGACCATCCAATGCTTGCGAAGATCCGAAAGCAGGCAAAGGGGGAAGTCGACATTAAATATGTTGGTAAGATTTTAAAGCTGGAAACGGCAGCCCAGCTGCAGAAACGGCGGCGGCCGCTGGTGATTGGTTGCTCGATCGGACATTTCAAGATTACCGCGGGAACTTTAGGATGTTTTGTAAGAGATCGGACTACCGGTGAGACGCTAATCTTGTCAAACAACCATGTTCTGGCTAACGAGAACAATGCTGCTGCCGGCGACGCAATCATTCAGCCCGGCGACGTCGACGGTGGAAAAAAGTCAACCGATACAATTGGAGCGTTGCGATCATTTGTGAGATTAAAGAAAACCGGGACAAACTTCGTGGATTGTGCAGTAGCGTCGATTAAGAATGGCATTAAGTTTAACCAGCAGAAGTTGGGAACGTTTGGCAAGCTCGCCGGCCTGGGTCTGGAGGTTGTGGTTGATGGAACCGAAGTCCGTAAAGTCGGCCGGACTACGGGCCAGACGAAAGGCAGGGTCACCGCGTTTGAACTCGACAACGTAGTGGTTGAGTATGATATCGGTAACATCAAATTCGATGATCAAATCGAAATCGAAGGGGCCGGGTCCAAGTCGTTTAGCGACGGCGGCGACAGCGGCTCGCTGATCATTGATAAAGATCGGGGAGCGGTGGCGTTGTTATTCGCCGGCGGTGATCAGGGTGGAAGCAACAACAAGGGATTGACTTACGGCAATCCAATCCGGGCTGTCCTCGACGCGCTTAAAGTGGATCTGCTAACGTAAATAACATGGCTGAGACATCACCATTGAATCGGGCTCGCGCGGCAAAGGCACGTGCTCACGCAGTGTTTTCCAAGTTGGGGGATGTCGTCGGGGTTGGCATCACGACCATCGGGAAGCAATACGGGTTGAAGATCAATCTGGCGTCGCCTCCGTCGGCGTCGAGTAAGTTGCCGACGGAGGTCGACGGTGTCCCCGTGCGAGTGGAAGTGGTGGGCACCATCCGCAAGCAGACTGCGAAGTAATGGCGACCGGGTTTTTTATGCCGTCACCGTTCGGCCTTGGATGACTGGGTCTGGAGAGACCGTGCACGGATGCCAGAACTACCAGAGGTCGAACATGTCGTGCGCGCCCTGCGCCGGGCAGTCCTCGGGCGACGAATAGTGGCGTCCGAGGTGCGTCTCCCCAAACTAATCTCTCCCAGCTCAGCTGCCAGCTTTAATCGCCAACTCAAGAACACACAAATCGAGAATATTGGGCGACGCGGGAAATACATCCTCATCGAACTGGTGAAGGACGGTGCGCTCGCTGGTGGTCGGGCTCCTGCCCCGCTCATCCTCGCAGTACATCTGCGCATGACCGGACAGTTTCTGGTCCTGACGCCTGACGATCCCCTCCCGCCGCACGCACATGCAATCTTCTACCTCGGCGACGAGCGCAGGCTGGTCTTCCGGGATCAGCGGCAGTTTGGCGTGATGAAGTTGGTTAAGAAATCCGAGCTGAGTCAGACGAAAGGTATCGAGGAACTGGCGCCCGAACCTTTCTCCGACGACTTCAGTTTAGCCTACCTCAAAGAAACCCTGGGCAACTCGCGCCGCACCTTGAAGACGCTGCTCCTGGACCAAACCCGAGTCCTGGGACTGGGCAATATCTACGCCGCCGAGGCTCTCTTTCGCGCGGGCATCAATCCGTTCAAGGTGGCGTCCGAACTTTCAGCGAAGAGAGTTGAGCGATTGCACCAGGCAATTCGCGACGTGCTGCGGGCTGCGGTCTCGGGCAACTCAGCCCGTCGGATTAATCTGGAAGATCCGAACGGCTTTTCTTACGGCGAAGCGTTTGGCAGGGTCTGGCAGGTTTACGAACGTGAAGGTGAGGCGTGCTTCAAATGCGGCACGCGGATTCGCCGGCTGACTCATGGCGGCAGGTCGACTTACTGGTGCCCTCGTTGCCAGCGGAGATAGATAGTCTTAGGCGGTCCCCTGTTCGTATGTCAGTCCCTTCATCCCGCTACACTGTCTGAAGTTTCCTGCGAACAATCGCTGAACGTCGCGCTCTATTTCCGCAATGGCCACTCGGCGGCCGTCGGCAAGCAACCCCTCGTAGCTTTCCGCCAATGAATCGGCAATAACGCGGCGCGAGTGCGCCCATTTATAGATGAGCTGCTCAAGCACGCGCGCGTCTGAATGCTGGGGTATGAAACCCGGGCCCAACAGTTCCAGCCGTTCGCGGGTTATCTCGGAAATGATTGAAGGATTATTGAGAAACCACCAGCAACCAAAAGGCATGAGGTTCCGAAACTTGCGCGCTACGACACACAGCTCGTGCTGATTTTCGCGTGACAGCATGGTTACCAGAAACTTCACGTCCGGGTTTTCGACGCAGATGCGTTCCACGGCGCCGACGTCCGCCCGGCCCATACCGTCTCCGGCCAGGCGCAAAGCCGGATTAACGTTGCGTCTGACACCAATCATCAATGCGAACGGCAAGCCGTGCTCACGACTCGTCGGCAGCACGACCTCGCGAATAATGCGGTCACGAATATCCTGGTCGGGATACTGGAAATCATCCGGCAGCGACACCGCCATATAGAGCGGCTTCATCAGCGCTATCCACTTGTCCAGGAACCTTCGAACCTCGCTCGCTGTTTTTCCTCCGGCGTCCGGAGCGACGTGGTAACCCTGCGCAGTAAGCTTCTCAAATGAGTCTGTCCAGGTGTTCAGCATCCCGTCCATGCGCAAGGCCGCATGAAAACGCGGATCGATTTCGACACCGCCTTCCCAAACTCTGCCCTCTTCCGGATCGAAAGGATCATTAGTCATCACCACGTCCGTGACCCCGGCGATCTTCATCACCCGATCGATCTGCTGCTCGATATCCTGATTACCAAAAAAGTCGCGGGCTTCCTTCAGGTCAGCGGCGTTGGGATCGAGACCGAACGTCTTAAGCACATTGACTACACCACGCGTGGCTTCGGACAGCGGGGTATTTTGCACAAACAGGGTAGACCACACGAGGTCGGCCTGTTGGGTTTTGCTTAGCCGCCAAAAGTCCTTAGTTGCAACATCAGATGAGCGAAAAGTCTCGGCAACCAGGTAGTGGTAGGTCAGTAGTTCGTCAATACCTGACAGATTCAACTTCCGAAACTGTGGCGCGAACAGATGCGTGTGCATGTCGACGAGTGGGGTGCGTTGAACCACGTCAGCCACCTGCCGGCGAAGTTCCCGGGATTCGTCTCGATCGATTTGCGGGTCGTGATTGTCTCGAGATTCGTCGCTCATGGGTTTTCTTTCAGTCTCACTTTTCCGCTTTCGGCAAACGAATAAGGCTAGAAGCGTTTCGTGTTCCTGGTCTTTCGTGTCGGTTCGTGAAAGTTCGTGGATCGTCCTCAAACGTTTGGGAGTCAGACGATCCACGAAATTACACGAACGAACACGAACAGCCTTTCCGGCTTCGATTCCCCAACACCTAGTCCCGCCCCACCCCTAACGCATCGGCCACGCGATTGATGTAGTTAAACCACGAAGCGATCAGCGTGATCTGCAGGATGCCCTGGTCGTCAAAGCCGACCTCCCGCAAACGGTCGTGATCATGGCGGCCGATGCGCGTTGCATCTCGGGTAACCTGGGCCACGTAATCCAACATCACTCTTTCCTGGTCGGAAATTGGCGCAGTTCGGTAATCCGCCTGGAGTGCGGCAACTAACTCTTCATCCAGGGTCACGCGACGCAGAAACTCTGCGTGGGACTCAATTCAATAGTGACACCGGTTGGTAACCGAAACCACGGTCGTGATCATCTCGTGTTGTCGCCTGGTTAGTGGCAGATCGGGAGACATCAAGGCGCCGAAGGTCGCAAACGCGTGATGCAGGGCCTCCGGTATCAAGCTGTGAGACGCGACGATGCCGGAAGTCTGTCCATCGGGCGTAGGGTGAATCGGCTCGGCATATTCGATCGGGTACAGCTCGCGCTGCGCCTCCATGACTCGACGGAGGTTGTCATCGGCTTCGTCGAAATCAATCGTCTTAATCCAGGTCATACAAGTAGTTTTCCTATGCTTAAATTTGGTGGCAGGTCAAATCCCATATCCTTCCGGTCCGCAGGACCGACCGTTTGTAGCCCCGTCCGTGAGGGCGGGGGGAATGTGACATTTGAACGCCTTGGAGCGCCGAGGTGCGCCACGGTCTGTGCCGACCCTTTGGGCCTCGTGCATGACTGGCACAGCTATTTTCCCCGCCCTCACGGACGGGACTACTAATTGTCGGTCCTGGCGACCTCCGAGATCAGATTATCGATAGTGTCCTAATCTGGGAAATCCTTTGCGGCTCTTTGCGACCTTTGCGGTTATCGGTTTTGATGGGTTTTCTTACCGCAGAGAGCGCAAAGAGCCGCAAAGTTTACGCAAAGAGTTGAGCGTAGGACACCGCTCATTTATCTAATCTCCCGGATTGGCCCGAAAGAAAAAATAATATACCGGAATACCCAACGCGACCATCGCGACGCCGAGGAACGATTGCTGCGGACTATTGCTTCCCAGCAGAACCAGCAACAAGCTCACCATCGAAAGGAAAATGATTGGGGTCACGGGGTAGCCGGGTGTCAGATACGCCGGGCTGGTTGGTTGCTTTCTTCTCAGGACAAAAAGCGCGGCGACCGTCAGCCCGACAAAGATGACCACTACAAATATGAAATACGAAATGATTTGGCTGAAGCTTCCCAGCGAAACGAGGACGATTGCGAGCAATGCCTGCAATCCGACGGCGCGGGCGGGAGTTCCAAATCGCGGGTGCAGCGCTGCTGCCGATGGGAGGAACAATCCATCGCGGGCCATCGCAAAATACACTCGCGGCGCAGACATTATGATGGCCGCGAGGCTACCGAGCACTGCCAAAACAACGATGATTGAAAAGACCAGACCACCTGACTTTCCAAACATTATCTCGCCGGCCTGGGCGGCAAACGTTTCGCCTGACGAGACCGCCGTCAGTGGAACCAGATAGAGAAAGACGGCGCTGGTGAGGATGTAAAAGAGCGTGACGATCACCACTCCGTAGATGAGTGCCCGCGGCAGAGTGCGCGCCGGGTCGCGCACTTCACCAGCAATTTTGGTGACATCCCACCAACCGCCGAACGAAAAGAAAGCGGCCACCATTCCACCGGCAAGAGCTCCCAATAACGGTGCCGAGCCCGGGGGACGAGCGACCAGGGGAGTAAAGTTTGACCAGTCGCCCAGTCGAAAGCCAAATCCCCAAAGCAGAAGAAACACGAGTAACCCGAGCTTCAGTATCGTGAGCCAACGCATGAGCCAGGCACCCAGCCTGACGCCGAGAATGTTAACCGACGCCACCAGGATGACGACACCGATTGCTAACCCTTTGGACGCTAGCGGAGAAAGGCTAAGCACGTAACCAGCGTAGCTCGCCATGCCGACAGCGAGAGCCGCAGTGAGCCCGGGATCCATCACCAGCAACGCCATCCAGCCATAGAGGAACGCGATGGGGCGCCCATAGGCTTCGCGAAGATAGACGTAGCCGCCGCCCGCCTCGGGAAAGCGCGCGGCCAACTCTCCATAACAGAGGGCGCCACAAGCGGCCATCGCCCCCATCACGAGCCAGACCGCGAGCAGCCAGAATGGCGAGGCAAGCGACTTTGCCATGCTCGCCGGGGTCAGAAAAATTCCGACAGCGATTACTTCGCCCACCACCAGCGCTGTCGCGGTCCTCACGCCGAGCTGTCGTTTGAGTTGGACTGTAATGGGTTATTTACTCCGACGTAACGCAAACTGTTAGTTTGCGGACGGGTCGTTAGCACACCCGGGGATAACAACCAATGAGCCGAGAACGTGGGCGGTCCTGTCTCGAAACGTCCCTGTGTGGCGGTCATGCTTACCGTACAGCAAACTGTTAGTTTGCGGACGATTCGCTAACACTCCAATCTCGGAGGACAGCGATCAAAAAGCAAACTAACAGTTTGCTTTACTGGACCTTGACCTTGCGCGCCGTGCCATCGTCCGGAACCGTAACCGCGGCGGCGGCTCGTCGATCGGTCTTGATCACAAAAGCAAACTTGCGAGGCCCCGGATTGTATCGACCCTGCGGAAGAGCAATGTTCACAGTAAAGCCCGCCAGCGCCCGCTCGACACTCACCGTCGTTCGCCGAAACTGTCCCTGCTTGTATGCCGGACTAAGCCCATCGTCTTCATACAGCGTGGCAGAGGCCGCGCCTTTCTCATCCGGATAAATATTGAACGTAATCGGGTCGGACGGCTTTTCACCCACGTAGTTCATCTCGGGACTCATCGGGATGATGGCGCCGGCGCGAACAAACATCGGTACCGTTTCCAGGGGCGCCTCGACGGAAATCGTGGCGCCTCCTTCATACTTCTTGTTAGTCCAGTAGTCGTACCAGGTGCCCTTCGGCAAATAAACCAGGCGACGAGTTA
Source organism: Pyrinomonadaceae bacterium (assembly GCA_035543975.1). Lineage (GTDB taxonomy): Bacteria > Acidobacteriota > Blastocatellia > Pyrinomonadales > Pyrinomonadaceae > PSRF01. The sequence goes on along the minus strand of DATKIS010000750.1, from coordinate 3,716 downwards.
TATCCGGTTTCGTCACCGGGGCCACCAACAAATCCTCACCGACCATGAACTCATCATCAAGATTGTAGGTGCTGGTATCGTCCTGATAGTTCAGCAGGAGCGCCCGGAAAAGCGGCACGCCAGTCCGGTGTGCTTCCTCCAGCGTCGTATATAGAAAAGGCAGCAGCTGGTATCTAAGCTTTAGATACTTGCGGATGATGTCTTCGTGATACTTCCCAAAACGCCAGGGCTCCTGGTCGTAACCATCTATGGTCTTGTGATTACGACAGAACGGCGCCAGAAAGCCTATCTGATATGAGCGGGTGAGCAGTTCACCATTGGCGCGTCCGATGAAGCCGCCGATATCACTGCCGACAAAGGGCTGGCCCGACAGTCCCAGACTCGTGAACATCGGGATATTGAGCGCCAGTCCTTCCCAGCTACTGTTCGTGTCTCCGGTCCACATGGTTGAGTAGCGCTGGATGCCGGCATATGCTGCGCGCGTGATCACATACGGGCGCTGGTCAGGTCGCAGCCGCACCAAGCCTTCATAAGTAGCGCGGGCCATTAACAACGCAAACACGTTGCGGTTTTTGGCGTGAGTTGATTTCGCTCCCTCGTCGTAGCTGACCACATCAATCTGGTTCTTACCGGTTTGATCTACGAAGTCAGCCGGTTCATTCATGTCGTTCCAGATGCCGGCCACGCCATTATCGAGGTAGGCGCGGTGAAGGTCTCCCCACCAGGCGCGAGCGCCTTCGAGTGTGTAGTCAACAAAAACACTGTCCCCCGGCCAAACTCTCGGTATGAACAGTTCCCCGTTCTTGCGCTTCTGAAAATAGTTTTTCTGGACTCCCTGTTCGAATACGTAATAGCGCTGGTCCTGCGGTTCGAGTTCGGGTGTGGTCGAGGTAATTACACCCGCGCTTTTTGCGACCGGCTGATGCTTCACCCCCGGGTCAACGATGGTGACGAGCCTGACTCCTTGTTTCCGGAGTTTCTCACTCAACGCCTTCGGGTTAGGAAAGCGCCTGGTGTCCCAGCTAAACACTCGGTAGCCCTGCATGTAATCGATGTCCAGGTGAACCACGTCCAGCGGCAGATCACGGCGGCGATATTCCTGCACCACTTCTTCGACCATCTTCTCGGGGTAATAACTCCAGCGACTTTGTTGATTGCCGAGCGCCCAGAGGGGCGGCAGTGGCATGTGACCAGTCAGATCGCTGTATCGCCCGAGGATCTTCTTGATCGAGGGTCCGTAGAAGAAGTAGTAATTTAGCTCGCCGCCTTCCGCCCCAAACCAAATCCTTTGCTGAGACGACCTGGCAAAATCAAAGTAGCTGCGATAGCTGTTGTCGAAGAAGATTCCGTAAGCAGCGCCATTCTCGAGCCCCAGGTAGAAGGGCACCGTTTGATAGATGGGGTCTTTGCCTTCCGTGTACCCCGGCGTATCCGAATTCCAGTTAACGAAGAAGCCCCGGCGTTTATCGAGACGAGTCGCTTTCTCTCCGAGTCCGTAGAAGTGTTCGTTGAGGCCAAACTTTTTCGAGGCGGCCACAAAGCTACCGGCGTCCGGATCAAACTGCATTCCTTTCAGCAGACCTTTCGCGTCATAGGCCATCGGCTGCTCATCAGCGTTAATGAGTCTTTTGGACTTAGCATCGCGAAACTCCACCAGCAGCGGCGACCGCCTGACAACTACTTCGACTTCGTCCGTAGCGATGACCACCGCATCGGAAGTTTCCGATAGGGTCCAGCGCGGAGTTAACCAATCCTGCTTGTCGATGGCCCAGGAATGGTCCCTTGGGGGAAGGGGCTTCGCGAACGAGGTACGGACGCGAATAAGGTCCGGCGCCAGGACAGTTAGCTGGACCTGCGAATTGTCGCGGCAGTTAAAGAGGACTGCCTTTTCAGACCTGGTGAAACTTACAACTGCGCCGATCTTTTCCAGCGCGGCGATATCTTGCGCTGAACTTGTAGCAACAAAGCCTAGCAAGCAAAAACAGATCGCAAACCATTTCTTCATGGAAATTCTCGTCGCCCTCACAGCTATTTGGAGTGCGGCGGCTTGACGCCGCTTTAGTCTGCGGCGGCTCGACGCTGCTTTAGTCGGCGGCGGCTTGACGCCGCTTTAGTCTGCGGCGGCTTGACGCCGCTTTAGTCTGCGGCGGCTCGACGCTGCTTTAGTCTGCGGCGGCTCGACGCTGCTTTAGTCTGCGGCGGCTTGACGCCGCTTTAGTCTGCGGCGGCTTGACGCCGCTTTAGTCTGCGGCGGCTCGACGCTGCTTTAGTCTGCGGCGGCTCGACGCCGGTTTAATCCATCTACAAAACTTGAAATCTATCACCGCATCGAGGCGTCAAGCCGCCTCAGGACAAAGCGGCGTCGAGCCGCCGCACCCCAAATGCCAACCTGGCCGCACCCAATAATCCTGCATCGTCCCCGCATTCAGCGCGGGTAATCTTCACCCGCTGTGCCGGAACCGGAAACGCGCGTTCAATCACTTGCTGGTGCATGTGCTTCTCAAACAGGTCCCAGCCATTCGATACGCCGCCGCCAATAACGATCATCTCCGGGTTCAGCAAATTGACCAGACTCGCGAGACCGATTCCGAGATACACGCCCATTTGCCGCAACACCTCGATCCCGAGTTCATCGCCTTCAAGACCAGCTTGATAAATCTTTTCCGAGGTAAGAGCTTCACTCGGGTAGAGCGGCGAGTTGGGATACTTTGGTCTAAGTTCGCGAGCCATCCGCACAATTGCCGTGGCCGATGCATAGACTTCAAGACACCCGTAGCTGCCACAACCGCATTGGATCCCGGCGAAGGGATCGACGCCGAGGTGGCCGATCTCGCCCGCCGAGCCATCAGCGCCACGCCACAGTTCCCCATTGAGGATGATGCCGCCGCCCACTCCCGTCCCCAACGTCACGCAGATGAGATGGCGGTAGCCGCGCCCGGCACCCCGCCACATTTCGCCGACCGCAGCCGCGTTCGCATCATTCTCCAAAATAGCCGGCCACTTCAGTTCACTACGGAGTGCGGCGCCGAGTTCGAAGCCGTCAAGACAGGGAAGATTCGGTGCGGTTAACACCAGTCCATTTTCGAAATCCACCGTTCCAGGGACCGCCACGGACACCGCTGAAATCGTTCGTCCATCTTGCACGCTGCGGCGTTCGCATTCGTGGGCCGCGGCCACCACGGCGCTGACAATTTCTGAGGGCGATTTCGCTGCCGGAGTAGACTGTTTGAGACGGTGGTAGAGCTTTCCTTCGCGATCGATGGTGGCTGCGCGCAGGTGAGTGCCTCCAAGGTCGACGACGAAAACGAGATCGGATGCTGAACTGGTCATTGTGGTCCTATAGAACTTGCAGTTCTATAGTCTTTTCGTGGTGTCCTAATCGGGGAAATCCTTTGCGAGCCTTTGCGGCTCTTCGCGCACTTTGCGGACAGGAAACCCCTTTAAGAACGATAACCGCAAAGAGCGAAGAGCCGGAAAGTTTACGCCAGGAATTGAGCTTCCGACACTAATAGTCTTTCTATCCCCGCTTGCGTCCAGCCATATCAAGCCCGACTGCCGCCACTAGAATCGCCCCCTTGATAATGTTCTGCATGTAGGGTTCGACATTCTTGAGCGACATGCCATTATCGAGGCTGGCCATAATCAGCGCACCGAGAATGGCGCCGAAGACTGTGCCTCGACCGCCCATTAGACTGGTGCCCCCGATCACGCACGCC
>DATKIS010000749.1:0-7153 GCA_035543975.1 Pyrinomonadaceae bacterium | reverse complement strand
ACTGCCCAGTCCCAGGACCTTGAATCGCGGGCTGTAAGCAAATCCAACTCGCGGGGCGAAGTTGTTTCGATCCGGTTTGTGCAGCTGCTCCACGGTTCGAACCTGGGAATTTACTAATCCATTGGAACCGAAGAAGAGGTTGCTAAGGCGTCCCTCTTTTTCTTTGAGTGGGGCGTAATACTCGTAACGCACCCCGAGATTGACCGTAAAATTCGGGCGCATCTTCCAGTCGTCCTGGACGAAGCCCGCGAAGTAGTTGGTGCTGAAGTAACGCTGGCCGTCGGCAGGCAAACCAGTCCGTGGGTCGGCGTTGACGCCCTGGAAAATGGGTGTGTCATTGGCCAGATTGAATATTCCATGGAACGAGTAGACCGGACGCGAACCACCGGAGGCATCGCTGTTGTCCTGTTCCTTCCGAACGACTCCGCCGAATTTCAATGAGTGATTGCCGATGAGCGTGCTCAACGTGTCGCTCAGCTCAAAGATGTTTTGGGCCAGAATCGCCGGCGTGTTTTCACTTTGAGGAGCGCCGAATCTGATGCGGTCAAACGGCAAGCCCTCAACCTCGATGCGCGGGATACCATAATTCGTAGTGCCGGCAGTCTTGGTCTCGTCCACCGCGAAGCGGGTCCCATTCAGACGCACTTCGTTGAATGTTGTAGGTGAAATGATACGGCGGTAAAGGATGGTGCCTGAAGTGTTGAGCGGTTCCGATGCGATATCGCCAATCGGACGACCGGCGCTCGCGCCATCGCTGCCGAGGTTGGCCTGACGCGTGATGTACGTGCTGAGCGTCAAGGCGTCCCTTTCAGTCGGTGTGAAATCGAGTCGCACGTTGTATTGATTGCCCCGATGCTGGTTGGGTAGGCCAAACTGGACTTCCTGAATGTCAGGAATACCATCGAAGCCACCGCCTTGCGCCTGGTTATTGATGCTGGTGTATTCACCGGTTGCACCGGTAAGCGAGCCAATATCGAGCCCGCCATTGACTACGCGGCAGCGGTTCAAGTCGTTGCCGAAGGCTCCGCAATTTGGCGCCAGGACATTGACGATTCGGGGCGCGATACCGGCTGCCTGGAACACCCTGGCGGTGACACCATTTGGACGTAGCTGCTGTACGAGCTGGCGATATTGGGCGGTTTCAACGTAGCCCCGACCCAATGCATTCGAAGTATTCCTTAAGCCCTCATAGGACACGAAGAAGAACGATTTGTTCTTACCGCCCATAGTTGAGCGTCCGCCTTCGCCGAAGCGCGGGAGGTAAAGTGGCCCGCCCAGCCTGCCGCCAAACTGGCGGTTGTAGTCGTTCACTCGAGCGGGAGGAGCGCCGGGCCCACCGAACTTGTTAAATGCGTTGAGCTTTGGAGAGTTGTACTTAATCAGCGCCGCGCCGTGGAAGGTATTGGTGCCATCCTGGGAAACGACCCTAATCTGTGCGCCTGAATTTCGGCCGTCTTCCGCGGAGTAGGTCGAAGACAACACGCGGATTTCTTTTACCGATTCCTGATTGGGCGTGACCAGGGCAGCGCCACCCCAGTTGAAGCTGTTAACGCTGACCCCATCTATTTGGTAATTGTTGCTGGAAAGGCGTTGGCCGTTGGCGGTTATCTGTACCTGGTTCTCCGTTTGGAAGATTGAATTGTTGGAACCGCCGGGACCGGTGGTGTTGGGCAGATTTACTGCGCCGCCGCTGCCGGAACGCGCGCCATCGCCGAAGATACCTGGCGTCAAGCGCAGCAGTTCATAAGGATCACGACCGACCTGTGGCAACTGCCGAATCTCCTGGGCGGTGATTGCTCTGGAGATGTTGCCGTTTTCTGTTTCGAGGGCTTGCTGCGTAGTTTCGGTAATGGTTACAGTCTCGGCAATCTCGCCCGTAGTCAGCCCAATGTCAAAACCCTGGGTCGCTTCGGCGCTGATGATTACTTTGTCAAAATGCTGCCTTTTGAAACCTGATTTCTCTGCGACCAGGGTGTAGGGACCAGGCGGTAAGCCAGTCAGCCGGTAAAACCCTTCGTCGTTGGTGGTAGTAGTTTGCGAACTGCCGGTCTCGTTACTGGTGAGCGTGATCTTAGTTTCGGGTACCAAACCGCCGGTCGAATCAGTGACTGTTCCCTGAATTCCCGCCTTAAACTGCGCTTGGGCAGTGACGATTGCAGACAAAAGAATGATGCCGCAAGCAGAGATGCGGGCGAAGCGAACTATGCTTCTGTTCATAGGATCCTCCTGAGGCGAGTTGGAATGGTTCACAGCCCAGCGCCAACCTAGGCTTACTTGTTCAACAGGTTCTTTCGGTGGTCTCGAGGGGGATTAGCATCGAGCCGTCTAGTGGGATATTACGCCGGAGCAAGTTACATCAGATTAAGTATGGAGAATGTGCGCTAGAGCACATACTTTTGTGTTTTTTATACCCCGAAACCCAAAACATCGATAATGTAATTCCGCGAATACTCTGATAAGCTGTCGGCTCCGTCGGACATCATTACTTATTTCGATTCTCGTTTGGATTTTGTGTCTCCGACGAGTCTGCTTTCCGGAGTGCTATGAGATGGATTGGAGTTTGATACTCCTCCTGGCTCGTTAGTAATCGAGAGTGGGCGTAGCGGCGGAAAACCCAGCTAATTAGTCAGAGAAGGGAAAACTCAGCAAATGCGACGTTCAAGCTTGATAGTCCTACTGTTCCTTTTTGCGCTGGTTGCGGGCGGCTGTGTCTCCGGTACCCAACAAACCAACACGGGTTCGACCGCCAGGAAGAAGAAAGGCCCGAATGAGCCAATCGTCATAGGCTTCTCAATGGATACCTTGAAAGAGGAACGTTGGCAGCGGGATAAGGATTTGGTTGAGAAGCGAGCCAAAGAGCTGGGCATGACGGTTAACGTGCAGGTGGCAAACAGCGACGACAATCAACAGATTAAGCAATGCGAGAACCTGCTAACGCAGGGCGTGGACGTTCTTATTGTCGCGCCACATAACGGTGAGATTGCTGCGTCTATTGTCGAAGCGGCCCATCGCCAGGGCGTTCCGGTGATCTCCTACGACCGTCTGATCAAGAATTCCGACGTCGATCTATACCTTTCCCACCAGGTTGTGAGGATGGGTGAAATGCAGGCTCAGTATCTGCTGGATCATGTAACGAAGAGGCCGGCCAACTTTGTCATCGTCGGCGGGGCGCCGACCGACAACAACGCGATCCTGTTGCATCAGGGCCAAATGAATGTACTCAAGCCGGCCGTAGATCGCGGCGAAGTGAAAATCGTCGCTGACCAATATGCGAAGGAGTGGCAGGCGAGTGCCGCGTTGAATATTGTGGAGAATGCTCTGACGCAGTCACACAATCAGGTTGATGGTGTAGTGGCTTCGAATGACGGCACTGCGCGGGGGGCGGTCCAGGCGCTTGAAGGCCAGGGTCTGGCCGGCAAGGTCCTGGTCTCCGGTCAGGATGCAGACCTTGCCTCCCTGAAACTGATCGTCGAGGGCAAGCAAACGATGACAATTTACAAACGCATCCAGCCGCTGGCCTATGGAGCTGTCGACGCGGCGGTGAAGTTGGCGCGCGGCGAACTGGTGACAACCACTGAAACTATCGACAACGGTTTTAAGAAGGTTCCCGCGATACTGCTCGAGCCAACAGCTGTAGATAGAAAGAACTTGCTCGACACGATCGTGAAGGATGGATACCACACCCTGGAGGAGATTTGTGCGGGTCTGCCGGCGGAGAAGTGCCCCAAGCCGGAATGATGGGGGAAGGCGGGCGCGAAGGTGGGAAGAACCGATTGTCCATATGGCATTTCTCATTTGCCATTTGTTCGGGGCGGAGCTTTTAAAATGACGAAGCATTGAGAAATTTAGGAACGAGACTTGATGAATGGTTATCGCGAACTGGCTAGTGCGCAGCAACGCACGCCAAAGGTGCCTGCAATCAGGCGGTGCTCAGCAATGCCAAATGAGAAATGGAAAATGTCATATGGAAAATCGTTCTGAAGAATTGTACCTCGTTCGCTATTCAACCTAACGCCAAAGACGAGACCAACACGCCGCACTGAAAATGCCGAGTCCCACCGCATTCCTCAAAATGAAGGAAATCACCAAGGCCTTCCCCGGTGTTCGGGCTCTCGACGGTGTAACCTTCGATCTTCAACCCGGCGAGGTTCATGCCTTGGTCGGGGAAAATGGAGCGGGCAAATCAACCCTGATGAAGATTCTCGGTGGCGTGTACCCCCACCCTGAATATGGCGGCGCAATCTCCATCGAGGGAAACGAACAGCACTTCAGTGGCGTGCGCGATGCGGAAAAGGCCGGCATCGCCGTGATTTATCAGGAACTCTCCTTAGTGAGAGAAATGAGTGTCGGCGAGAACATTTTCCTGGGACGCGAACCGAATAGGTTCGGGGTAATTCGTTGGGAAGAGCTTTATCGTCGCGCCGGCGAATTGCTTGCCGACCTCCATCTCGATATAGATCCACACACTCCTCTGCGCAGCCTGGGCATCGGCCAGCAGCAACTAATCGAAATTGCCAAAGCCCTCTCGCAAAACGCGCGCATACTCGTGCTGGATGAGCCAACCGCTGCGCTCACCGACAGCGAGGTTGAAACCCTCTTTGTGATTCTAAATAAGCTGAGAGCGCGCGGTGTGGGTATGATCTACATTTCCCACAAGCTGAATGAAGTGTTCCGGATTAGCGATCGAATCACCGTTTTGCGCGACGGTAAAACGGTGGATACGAACATCACAGCAAACTGGACCGAGTCAGAAGTGATCGCTCGAATGGTGGGAAGGGAAGTAGGCGACATCTTCCCCGAGGTAGACCACGTGCAGGGTGAGGTCGTTTTGGAGGTCCGCAACTTTTCGGTCGAGGATCCGGTCCTCACCGGGAAAAAGCTGGTGGACAACGTTAGTTTTGCCGTCCGGCGCGGCGAGGTACTCGGCATAGCGGGCTTGATGGGCGCTGGTCGTAGCGACCTGCTTATGGGAATATTTGGCGCCCACGCTGGAAGTGTCACTGGCGAGCTGAAGGTCGAGGGACAGCCTATTCAGATCACGAGTCCTGCCGCCGCGATCAAGCATGGCATCGGTTTTGTTACCGAGGACCGCAAGCGATTTGGCCTGGTACTCGATCAGACCATTCTTAACAACATGACGCTTGCATGTCTGCCGCGAGTTTCCGGACGCTTTGTGACAAGCATCGATGCTGAGTCGGCAGCCGGCGAACGCGCCATGAAGGACTTGCGGGTCAAGGCGAATTCCGTTTTTACGATTGCCGGAACCCTGTCTGGAGGAAATCAACAGAAAATTGTCCTGGCAAAATGGCTGTTAACAAATCCACGGGTGCTGTTTCTTGACGAGCCAACCCGCGGGATCGACGTGGGAGCTAAACAGGAAATCTACGGGCAGATTAACAAGCTCGCCAAAGCTGGGCTGGCGATAGTGCTGGTGTCGTCCGAATTGCCCGAGGTGCTCGGCATGGCTGACCGCGTTCTGGTTTTGCACGAAGGAAAGGTGACTGGGGAATTCTCGCGCGACACCGCGACGCCCGAGAAGGTAATGGCTTGTGCAACCGGACAGATTAGACGGGCGGCGTAAGCAGTGATAGGACCAATCAGTCATATGGGTCCTATTAACAACAGAATTCGACAATGAACGACTCAAACAAATTTCAAAGTGCCCCGCCCCCGCCGCCAACCACATCGGGCGCCGCGCCCTTGCCCGAGGCTGCCGAAACCGCATCGGTAACGAGGATTGGCAAGTTTAAGATTCCCACCGATGTTCTTCGTGCCTACACGATGGTCTTCGCTCTCATTGCTATCTGGATTTACTTTCACTATTCGACTGATCAGATATTCCTCGACCCGCGAAACTTTTCAAATCTGATGCGCCAAACGGCGGTCACCGGCGTCTTGGCCGTGGGCATGCTGATGGTGATTATCACCGGACAGATCGACTTGTCGGTTGGCTCAGTCGTCGGCTTGGCTGGAGGTATTGCCGCGATCGCACAGGGATGGTTGGGTTGGGGCCTGGTTCCTTCGTTAGCCTCCGGCATCGGTGTGGCAATCGCTATCGGCGCGATGCACGGCAGCCTGACCGCTTACCTCAACATTCCCGCATTTATCGTGACGCTGGGGGGCTTGCTTGCCTGGCGAGGTGTGATTCTCGGACTCAGCCGCGGCGAAACCATTCCAATACGCCTGCCGGCTTTTAAGGCGATTGGCCAGGACTATGTCGGCCCGATGATCGGCTGGGTGATCGCCGCGATCGCAGTTGCTGCCATCGTCTGGCTTTCGCTGGCGCGCAGCCGTGCTCGCCGGCGTCACGGGCTGGAGGCGGCCGGGATGGGCCTGATGTTAGTCAGGATACTTGTGCCTTCGATCGTGGTTGTCGGTTTCATCTACATGATGAACTCATATGAGATTGCTCCCGGACGTTATGCCGGTATTCCTGTTCCCGTAATCATCTTTCTGGCAATTGCCCTGGCCGGTGCGTTTCTAACTCAGAACACCACCTTTGGGCGCTACCTCTACGCTATTGGTGGCAACCCGGATGCAGCACGGCTTTCAGGTATCAATATTCGCCGGCACCTTCTCGCAGTCTTCTGCCTGATGGGCGCATTGTCCGGCGTGGCTGCCATCATTTACACCGCTCGCGTGGGCAGCGCTTCTCCCGATGCGGGCCAATTGTTGGAACTCGACGCCATCGCGGCGTGCGTGATCGGGGGCACCAGTCTAATGGGCGGTCGAGGCACAGTCTTCGGCGCCATTCTCGGGGCGCTGATTATGGCCAGCCTCGATAATGGCATGTCGCTCAAGAATGTCGAACCCTACATGCAGAACATTATCAAGGGGGCGATTCTCGTGGCTGCAGTCGGGCTTGATATGGCTGGACGCAAACGGGGATAGAAAAGACTACTAGTGTCGGAAGCTCAATTCCTGGCGTAAACTTTGCGGCTCTTCGCGCTCTTTGCGGTTACGTTCTTGAGGGGTTTCCTACCGCAAGTACGCGAAGAGCCACCAAGGCTCGCAAAGGATTTCCCGGATTAGAACACCACCAAAAGACTATAGAACTGCAAGTTCTATAGGACCACAATGACCAGTTCAGCATCCGATCTCGTTTTCGTCGTCGACCTTGGAGGCACTCACCTGCGCGCAGCCACCATCGATC
>DATKIS010000748.1:0-4015 GCA_035543975.1 Pyrinomonadaceae bacterium | reverse complement strand
TGCTCACCCATCGCAGGTAACGCTCGACCTTCGGCAACGACGCGGCCTCGAGAAAGCGCTTTACGTCTCTGACGCGGCTGCGTTTTGTTTCCGACGACGGAATCAGCCCGACTGCCTGCTGAACCAGCGAGTCGCGAAGTATGGCAGGTATCCGGTGATACTTTTCAGCCAGTTGCATCGCCGCGTAACGTTCATAGCCTGCAAACGACTCGTCCCCGCCATCGCCGTTCAGCGCCACCGTTACATGCTTTCGGGTTTCCCGCGCCACATAGTAAGTCGGAATAGCAGAGGAATCTGCATATGGCTCGCCATAGTGCTCAACCAGCAAGGGTAAAACTTCGAGTGCGTCAGGACGGACGATGAACTCGTGATGATCGGCCCCTACGTGTTCGGCCACGCGGCGAGCGTGGTGGAGTTCGCTAAAGTCCTGTTCATCAAACCCGATCGAGAATGTCTTAACCGGCGCACTTGATTCCTGACTCATCAGCGCCACCACCGCGCTGGAATCGATGCCGCCTGAGAGAAACGCTCCCAACGGTACCTCCGACATCAGTCGCACTTTCACCGCGTCGCGCAATATCTCAACGGTCCGCTCGCCGGCTTCCTGTTCGCTAATATTGATCTTCTTTGAGAAGTCGACCTGCCAGTATCGCTCAATCCTTATTTCGCCGTTTCGCCAGCGCAAACTGTGACCGGGCTCCAACTTTCTGATAGCCCGATAGGCTGTGAGTGGAGCGGGAACGCACATGAACGAAAGGTAGTGATGAATCGCATCCGTATCTATCTCTTTGCTTATGTCGGGATGCAACAACAGGGCGCTAAACTCAGAGCCGAAAATCAAATTCCCATTAACGTGAGCGTAGAGGATGGGCTTTTTCCCTACCCGATCGCGAGCGAGGAAAAGTTCCTTGGTTCGCTTATCCCAGATTGCAAACGCAAACATACCGCGGAGGTGATTGGGACAGTCGGCGCCATACTGGTCGTAGGCGTGGACGATGGCTTCAGTATCGCTGTTGGTATAGAAGGTGTGCCCGAGCTTTTCCAGTTTTTCGCGGAGTTCGCGATAGTTGTAGATCTCTCCGTTGAAAACAATCCAGGCGGTGCGATCCTGATTGTGAATGGGTTGTTGGCCGCCTTTGAGATCGATGATCGCCAGACGACGCATGCCCAGCCCGACGCCCCCATCGATGTAAAAGCCGTCTTCATCGGGCCCCCGATGACGGATGGCCTCACACATGCTCGTGACCAGGGCCTCATTTACCGGCGAGGCGCTGTTATTGACGATGCCTACAATTCCACACATAGATGAACTACCGTCCCGCTTTTGGGGCTCTGCCAGGATTTCGCTGCTCGCTTACGTTACCGGTCAAAAACAGACTGGAAACCGTATTTCATCGTCGGCCACAAATCAAGCGGCGGAGACGATTCAAGCACGGTTGACGCTCATAACCAGCCCCGCTAGACTGACTGCATCGTGCCGGCTGGCAATCGTTAGCAACCTGAATCAGCAAATGACAAAACCTCTTTCGGACCGGCTTCGTAACCTGGCGTCTCGCGTGGCGCTAGTTTGCCGGTTCATCATCCGAAGCCCCCGCGAGGCGTTTCTGGTGTTGCGGATGGCTACCTGGGTTTTTTTGCTCTCGACGCTCATCAGAGTGCTACCGTTACCCCGCGTTTTGATGTTGATGACGCCACGAACCCCGTCAAGCGTGCCATCCAGGCAGTCTCCCTCCAGTGAACGAATAGCCCAGCTTTTGGATCTATTGCTTGGAATCGATCTGTTTGTCTTCCAGCCAATTTGTTGGAAACGCGCTGCGGTGCTGCACCGTTTTCTCGCGCTGCATGGTATGCCGACTAGTATAGTCTTTGGAGTGCGAAAACAGAACGAAGGTCTACTGGAAGGTCACGCGTGGCTGGAACTCGGCCACGAACCCATTTTGGAAACAAACCCGCCGGAATACCGGGTTACCTACTCCTTCCCTATGCAATCCCCCATACAGCATTGAGCGAAGATAACCTAAGACCGACGACCGCATCCGCGGAACCGGAATCCGGCCCATCCGATCCTGGCGACCACAGCCAGAACCCTACGGAACACTCACGTACAGTCTCAACCGTATCGAAAATAGGAAGAAAGACTCGCTCCGCCCTGTTCTCACGCGTCGGGGAGAAAATAGAAGAACTGTTTTCCATCGACCTGCGTTCTCTGGCCTTAACTAGAATTACGACCGGGCTCCTGGTGCTGGTCGATCTCATTTGGCGGGCCTCGTCGCTCACAGCCTTTTATTCAGATAGAGGCCTGGTACCGCGTTCAGCGGTTTTCCAGAACTTCCCGAATTCCTGGATCTCGTCTCTCCACTTGATGAACGGTCGACCGGAGATCCAGGCTTTGCTCTTTGCGATTAGCGGAGCGCTGGCCTTGCTGCTGGTAGCTGGGTATAGAACTCGCTTAGTTTCTTTTTGGATTTGGCTTCTGGTCACCTCGCTCAATTCTCGGAACCTGTATGTCATTCACGGCGGAGATTCAATCCTGAATATGCTGCTCTTCTGGGGAATGTTTGTACCCTGGGGTGCAAAATATTCAGTTGACCACGCGCTCGATTCCACTGCGAAGGCTCTGCCAAGTCGACTTCTTTCAATTGGCACGGCGGCGCTTATTTTGCAAATGCCGCTGGTCTATTTTTTCTCGGGAATCTTGAAGAATGGTCCTGAATGGCGCTATGACTTCACCGCAATCTACTACGCGATCACCGCGCCCGATTACGCCACGTTTATTGGCCACTGGATGGCATCCTGGCCCATGTCAATCCTTAAGGCATTCACCGCTTCGACTCTCGTGCTTGAACTCGCCGGGGCGTTACTGCTTTTTTCTCCCGTAGCCAACCGTACGATTCGTTCCGTCGTCCTGCCGGCCTTTGTGCTGCTTCAACTCGGATTGGGGCTGACCATGAGACTGGGTCTCTTTCCGCTCATTAGTACTGTCGGGATTCTGCCGTTCATTTCCAGCCGGTTTTGGGACACGCTACTTTCCAGGTTCCGTACCCCGTCATCGACCGGATTGCGAATCTACTACGACCGAGATTGCTCATTTTGCCGAAAGTCGGTGCTATTGCTCAGGGAGTTTTGTCTTTGGCCTGACACATATGTCGAAGCGGCTCAGGACGCCCCCAGCATCCACGCAGACATGCAATCCCATAATTCATGGGTCCTCGTGGACTATCAGGACAGGCGCCACTTTAAGTTTGAGGCTTTGACCTATCTCCTCAGTCAATCCCCGGTGTTCTGGCTTCTGGGACACGTGTTGGGTCGGCCCGCCTTTAGGAACGCTGGTGATGCGCTATACGAGGGCGTCGCCAACAACCGCTCGCTGTTCACATGGTTGGTTAGACCTCTGAAATATCGCCCTCTAAAACTCAGTCAGTCGACGTTCTGTTCGCTGCTTTGTGCGTTCTTTCTGGCTTATGTGGTGTTGGACAACCTCGGGAGCATAAAGAGAGCGAGACTACGAGTGCCGGAACAGCTTGGTGGAATCGGGCAGATGCTGCGAATTCATCAGAGCTGGAGGATGTTCGCGCCCGCTCCCTTAAAAGTTTATGACTGGTATTTGGTAGAAGGGAGATTGCTTGATGGCCAAGCTATTTGTTTGGTCAACGGGGCACTAGCTAACTGCGGGCATGCAAACCATGATGTACCCTTATTAAGAAATTACCGGTGGCGTACTTATTGGAGATGGGCAGGAACCGAGGGGGAAAAACGACTGCGGCCAGACCTTGGCCGTTACCTTTGCCACTCGTGGAACAATTCCCATCCTGGGGCAGCCGCGTTGGATACACTAGCGATCTACAAGGTAAGGCAAACCCTTCCCTTGGATAAGTCGACTGAGCCTGAGCGGATCGAATTATGGAGAGGGGAATGCTCGCCCAAGGGAGGATTTGATGGATCCGACACTGACAGTCAGCAGGCGCCCGAGAAGTAGTTCTAATTATGTTCGTTCTTACAGCTCGGCGCTAACCAA
>DATKIS010000747.1:0-2463 GCA_035543975.1 Pyrinomonadaceae bacterium | reverse complement strand
ATCAAGTTTCTCGCTGATGATGATCCCGGCAGCCTCACCCGCCCGCGCGAAGTTTACGATCTCATCAAGTGAACTTTCGGGATCGACCGGAATGCAACTGGCGCCCGTCTTGAGCACGCCAAAATAGGACATGCCCCATTCCGGTGCGTTGTGACTAAGCAGCATCACCCGGTCGCCCGGCTTGATGCCCTGGGCCGCCAGGAATCCGGCTGCCCGGGTGGCTAGTTCCCGCAGGTCCGCATAGGTGTATTGCTCATTGTGTCCGTCGCGCTCGATGCGCATAGCCACGCGAGTCGAATGTCGCTTGGTCGAGGTTTCGAAGAGTTCGAGCAGGTCACGATAGGTGTAGATGCGCTTCGGTTGCGCGCGCATGTCTTCTTCGAGCGTGGGGAATACCCACTTCTTCAAGCCAGGGAGGTGGATGTTTAGCCAGTAGTCGTACCAGTCAAACTTCTCCGGAAACCAACGCAGCAGTCCCTGCTCCTCGGCGCGGATTCTCCCAAACAGCGCCCGGACGTTGTCACAGCGGAACACGTAGGCATTCTCCACCGTGAACGGTCGAAACATATCAAACGCTTCCGATGTCTCCCTGGTGACTTCTTCCACCCGATCGACCGTGGTCTTCATTCGGTCAATCACATCGGCGGCGCGGCCCCCGCCCCAGCGCGGTCGCGCGCGATCGAGCAACGATGAAGCTTTCTTCGCGGCGGAATTGAACATCGGAGTCGAAAACTTTTCAAAATTCGAGGTCGACACCGGACGGGGTTCCATGCGGGAAGCAATCTGGTTGATGAGTTTGAACCCGGTCTCCTTCTCCTGAAAATGCTTTCGTTTGTAGAGTCCAACCAGGCCGATGATCCGGTCCATCCGGTTTGGATTGGAATCTCCGGTCGCAGCCTGGTGGACGAGCTGCGGCTCTTCGACGCAAGCCTGGGCGGCCACTCCCAACATTACGGAAGCCACCTGATCCACTGGGGTGATGTCGAGGATTAACTTCTCGTTTGATGGGATTGATGTCTGGCCCTTCAAGACGAGAAAGATGATCGGCGCCGTGGTCGTGAAGCCCTCATTCCAACCAGGGAAGGGATAAGCCAGCGCCGACTCAACAATACTGGGCCGAACGATACTGCGAACGATTTCAGTCTCCGCGGCCACGAGCTGCTCGCCCAGCGATTTTGTGTAGGTGTAGATATTGGGCCAGCCCCAGAAGGCGGAACGTTCCACCCCCATGTCTGTCAATCGCGTCCGGATCCAAACCTTGCGTTCGCGAGCAACGGCCAATCCCATCGCGTCCGGGTCGTCGGCATCGCGGTTTTCTTCGTTCAGTCGCTTGCGGGCCAGCTCGCGGAAGTTTGCCAGCATCATGGCATCGCGAGCTTCCTCGCGAGCGCGCTCCGCGAGTTTGGCGCAGTCGCGGATTTCCTGTTCGGCGCCGAACTCAACGCCGGGGAGCTCGTGCTTGCGTGGGAAGTAGCCGACGACCGGCTCGTTTTCCCAAACTGGACCGGTACGGTTTCCGGCGACAAAGCAAGTTGAGACGTGGATCAAGGCCGGCCGCTTCATCCGCTTGGCGAACGCGATGACATTTTGGGTGCCGACCACGTTGGTGCGGAGCGCGCTCTCCAGCGTGGGATTGAAGGTGACGTTGCCCGCGCTGTTAATGATGACGTCGATGTTGTCGGCTACTCGTTGAGCTTCCTCGTCACTGTAACCCAGATTGACGTCGCCAATGTCTCCGCCCAGGACCGCGACCTTGTCACGAATGAAACCCTCGAAAGCGGCTCCATAGCGTTCCCGCAAG
Organism: Pyrinomonadaceae bacterium; assembly: GCA_035543975.1. GTDB lineage: Bacteria > Acidobacteriota > Blastocatellia > Pyrinomonadales > Pyrinomonadaceae > PSRF01. Next base: position 662 of record DATKIS010000747.1, on the reverse strand, counting down.
GGATTGAACGGGGGCGCAGTTATGACGCTATTCCAGAAGCGAACTTCCGACTCTTCCTGAGAGCGGGCGCGCACAGTGACGTAGACGCGGCCCACGTTGGGGAAGCTATGCAGCAGCATGCTGAGCGTAACTTTCCCAAGGAAGCCCGTGCTGCCGATTAGGAAGACGTTTCGATCGTTATAGATCTCAGTTGGTGAAAGTCTGTCCATAAACTTGAGGTGTCAACTCTTTGGAGTGCGGCGGCTTGACGCCGCTTTTGCCTACGTGACCGACCAAAGCGGCGTCGAGCCGCCGCACTCCAAAAGTGTCGGACATTCAGGACATGTCCGCGATGGCGATTATTGGTTGATGCAGCATCGTGATCTGCGCTGAGTTACCCCTGTAACCGCGGGCCATCGAAATCGCCTCAGTTAAGTTGTCCGCCCGTTCCCAGCCCATCATTGCCGGCACGTGGGCGTTCTCCGCCCCGGCCGCGATTACGTTGCCCACGTGTTGGCGGCCGTTCTCGCCCCAGTACCACATGAAGAACGGATGCGACCCGTGATAGGCGTTGCCGCGCCGGTACATCTCCACGTAGCTCGGGTTGTTGGCAAACTCCTGCTCATACTTGTCGCGCAGGGCGTTGGCATCGCGCGTCTCGGGCAACAGGCGATTGAAAAACT
>DATKIS010000746.1:0-2708 GCA_035543975.1 Pyrinomonadaceae bacterium | reverse complement strand
CGAGGTTAAGTGTGATCTGCTCAATAAACCTGGCACGGCTCTGATTCATGCTCAGTGGTATCCACCTCCCGCCACAGTTGAGCGATGGATATTCAATTCGGTAGCTCCTGCCACGGACGGTTAACTTCATGGTCCAGGTCTCGTTGCTGTCAATCTGATAGCCTGTTCCTTTCCAGGTGCCGTTCAGCCACGTCGTCGTCCCGGTCTTGCCTTGTGCGGAAACGACCGATGTTATTGAAAATATCAGGACAAACGTCAACGCTGCTTTCACGACGATTAGCTCCTGCTGGAAGGATGGATTTTCGCGAGGTAGTTTAGTCGAAGGCCGGTCTGGCTGTCTTCCCTGAGACCGGGGGGCGGCTCGGCTGCCCGACGCGGCAGGCGAGCGAGTGGCATGATCAGGCCGATGATAGTGGGGTTAAACTTTCAGTAGCGTGGGTCAATTGCAGGTGAGTTTCACAGGTCTGCCTCAGGAGTAACCGAGACCGAAATCTGTGCCTGGTGCGCCGCTGAGCGGCGAAAGAGGCTCCACTCACTTTTCAGGCAAAGGTATGTTTCACCGCACCGTCTGCGTCTGGCGGCGCTGCTGCTGCAGCCGAGCCGGCTGTGGCCCCAACTCAAACACGTGCGCGGGAGGCTTGCGCAAGTCCCAAACAATTCCAAACCACGAGAGCGCGCGGAGGGTGTAATGAGAAACATCCAGCTCCCACCAATAGAACCCCTGCCGCTCAGATGATTGGTAATGGTGATGGTTGTTATGCCAGCCTTCACCTAATGTGAGCAGGGCTACAAACCAGTTGTTGCGGCTGTTGTCGTCGGTAGGAAAGCGACGCTTACCAAAGATGTGCGCCAGCGAGTTAACCGTGAAGGTGCCATGGTAGAGGACCACGGTGCTGACGAAGAATCCCCAAGCCAGCATCTGCCATCCCGAGGTGTGTAAACCCGGAGCATAACGGGCGAGCAAGGTGCCCAGCAGAAACATGGCCACGGCCAAGAGGATTGGCGGTACCGAGTAAAATCGATCCAGCAAACGCAGCTCGGGATACTTGCTTAGGTTTGTAATCAACTGCCACTCAGTCGATTGGCTGTCGCGTGAGAGGAACCAGCCAAAGTGGGCGCGCCAAAACCGGCGGGTTAAGGGCGAGTGAAAGTCTTGCACGGTGTCGGCGACCAGGTGGTGGCGCCGGTGATGAGCGGACCACCAAAGCGGGCCCTTTTGGTAAGACGTGGTACCGAGAAAGCCCATTAGGAACTGGAAAACTCGGCTGGTCTTATATGTTCGATGGGCAAAGAGCCGATGAAATCCGGCCGTAATAGCGAACATGCGCACCACATAGAGCGCCAGGCAAGTTACAACAGCAACCACACTCACACCCGTCCAGATGACGAGCAAGCACGCCAGGTGCATGAAAAGGAATTGCAGGCAGATTGACTGATGAAGTTTGTCGTCGCCAAACGGCGATGAATCTTTTTCTAAGGATAATGACATGGATGACCTTTGCGCTTATTAGTCTGTCTATCACTATAAAGTGTATTTGCCTTTATGCAACCGAGGACGCTCACCAGAGTAGTGATGTCGTTTGAAACCTCCAACCCGATTACAGAACCCAGCGCGGTAGCGCGGGATCCTCTGGACAACTGCCGGCCAAATGTAATTGCCGGACCGCTGGCTACATGTGACTCAAGGATCCCGTGCTACCGCGCTGGGTTCAGTATCCGAACAGCTGCCGAATTATCAAACTGCATGAGCCCCCCCCCAGAGGTTAGTGCCCCAATATTAGATTTTCTCTGTGCCTCCTCTGTGTTCTCCGTGTCCCGGTGGTAAAAAAACGGCGGAAAGACTCACCTAAGAAGACACAGAGAACACGAAGGGAACACAGAGAACCATGTCGACCAAAATTCTGCGGAGCGCCCGAGTGGAGGGCCTTACACCGGTGGGAGTTTGAATCCAAAGTGATGACCTTCAATATTCATTCGCTTGCTGAGATAGAACCGATGCGCGTCGAATCGGTGGACGGCGGAATCCAGATGAACCTGATCGCATCTCTTCTCCTGCGCGTGGTTAACCAGCCAATCAAACAGCCGGCCGCCGTATCCCTTCGATCGTTCTCCTGCTTTGGCTACCAAGTCGTCCACGTAAAGAAACTTGCCCCAGGCCAGGCACTCCGAAATTCTAAAGCCACCGACCGCTTTCACCTCGCCGTCGATAAGGTAGGCTACTTGATAACCAGCGATCTCCGTCTGCCTTTTCACTCGCTCCAGAAACTCTGTTGCCGACACATGAGGCCGCAATTCAGCCATCACTGGATAACATAGCTGGATCGCGTCGTCGTCTTTGGCTAGCCTTATCTTTACACTCAATTGGAATCTCCTCGGTTACACATCGGCCGCGAACAACCTAACCTCAGACTCACGTTCCGATAATCTGATCAAACCTTCAAAGTTGAACCCGATCTTTTCCAGCACCCGGATGGAACCCTGGTTGTCCGGAGCAGTGATTGCCACTATCCGACCTATCCCCAGGGCGCTCCTGCCATACTCCATTATCGCGGAAGCCGATTCCATCGCGTACCCTCGAGACCAGTAGTTCGGCAGAAACGCAAAGCCAATATCAACGTCAGGCAACGTGTCCCTTTTCAGGAGTCCACAGATCCCGATCGGGATCCCGGACGCCTTTAGCTCTACCAGATAAAGTCCAAATCCAAACC
>DATKIS010000745.1:0-2642 GCA_035543975.1 Pyrinomonadaceae bacterium | reverse complement strand
TTCCACTCAATCCCGAAGCCTGTGATGCTGAAGGGCATGACGAAGACTGCGATCCGGGAACCTACGGACGGCGCGACCTCGATAGGGATGGAGAGGATGATTTTAGGTGCTTCAACCGGGCTGCGGACGGCTCCATCTATCGCGGCACCGACCTGAACGATAACGACGATGCGGTGCGCCAGGGCGCAATGATCTGCGACGGGCCAGACGCGGTGGTTGTAATTAGCAACCGGCGCCCGCTGGCCATTTCGGCAACGTGGGAACCTGAGATATTACCTTGTCCCACCGGGACTAAATGCGTCGTGCAGCCGAACCGGCAAGGCATTTGTATAGTTCCTCCGATCGGCTATGTCGCGCCGGGAAGGTTTGCTATGCCCGGTCCGCTCCCGCTCCCTTCGCTTCGCCAACTGCTCTCCGAAAGAAACGCACTCAAGCGCCCCGGACCTAAGGTACCAAAGATCTCTACGCCGCCTTCCGTGCCCAGAGAACAACCTGGGGCAGCTAAGCCCAAAGCCACGCCCACGCCCATGTGCAAATGGAGGACAGACCTCACCGTCCGGAAAGTGGTTGCTGGCGATGGCCGGACGCTATTCGGGTGGCCCAGGGAACACCGCAGCTCGCGCTGATGAAATTCTGCGTGCCGAGATCGGCAAGAAGCCGGGTTTGACAAACTAGTGATGGCCCTCGACTCTGGATTCCTTTTAGCCTCGCTCAAGCAAAACTTCGCCGACCCTCGATTGGTCGGCGTTCTTTTAATTTGGTTACGATTATTTCGCTCCGTTGGGGCGAAAAGGATTTGAGGGGGACGGTGATCCAGGGGTGGCGCGCTGAAGCAGCGCTTACCCTGGCTACGATATTGCGCACCATTGGCGCTCGGGTCGGGGGAAATGGATTAACAGTGTGGGTCGAAACATTCAGAACCGGGAGCGGTAGCGACCGGGTAAATTCTTGACCGTAGATCGAAGGTGGCGTTGACCCGGTCGCTACCGCTCCCGGTTCTGGTTTCATGTGCTGACGCGTTTGTGGATATTGGTTCGCCAACCTGAAAGGACAGAAAATGCGGCTCTGCCGCCGCACAGTGCGGAAAGCCTATGGCTTTCCGATAGTCTTCTCCGTTCAATATTTCCTGAGGCTGAGCCTCAGGAAAGGGTTCTTAGAATTAGTGCGCGCGGTAAGGCAAGCCTTACCGCACTGTGCGGCGGCGAAGCCGCAGCCCTGCGGTTCCCGGACTTCTCCTATTCCGAAAATTCTGTTGCCAAGTTGAGCTCCTGGTAATAGAATCCGCCCGCACCAGCCAGTCTTGTCATTCCACCAACTAAAGAAGGAGAGAAGATATATGAAAGTAAGATTGATCCTGTTTACCCTGACGGTCTTGTTTGCCAGCGCGACTGTTTGCCTGGCGCAGAGTCCGCATATGGGCACCTGGAAACTGAACGAGGCAAAGTCAAAGTTTAGCCCGGGGGCGCCGAAGAATCAGACCGTTGTCTACGAGGCAGCGGGTAAAGACGTGAAGGTGATAGTGGATGGCGTAGACGGCTCCGGCAATCCGACCCATAACGAGTGGACCGGAAAGTTCGATCGGAAATTCTATCCGGTCACCGGTGATCCGACTACGGACATGCGGTCGTACAGGAAGATCAATAACCGTACCCTGATGCTAACCAATCAGAAAGACGGTAAGGTATCCGTAACCGGTCGAATAACCGTTACGGCCAACGGCCGGTCTCGCACAATCACCACCACCGGAAATGATGCAACGGGGAAGAGTGTGACGAATCGCGCGGTATACGACAAAGAGTAGCCCGTTAGGCTGAATGAGTTCGCCCTGGATCAAGTTCTTCGCCGACCCCCAATGGGTCGGCGTTCTTTTTATTTGATCACGTTTGTTTCGCCCGGTGGGACGAAAAGGATTTGAGAGGGGCGGTGATCGAGGGGTGGCGTCCCGACTTCGTCGGGACTTACCTCTCGCACCCCACGCGGGCTGCGGCTCGCCCCGCCGTGGTAACGCCTTCGGCGTTGGCCCGCCCGCTATGCTTCGCACCCTCTCCCTACCCTCTCCCAAAGGAGAGGGACAGCAGGCGGTTCTGACAAAACCACTTCGCCGCTCGGGTCGGGATCGTTGTGTGGTTCTGACGACACCTCATTCGCTGGACTCGTCCGAACCCTGGACCCAGAGAAACGATTGGATGTCGATCATGTCGCGGGCACGCAGATCGCGCTGACCGCGGCGGGCTACTTCGGCAAACTCCAGCAGGCTCGCATAGGTCTCCCAGGACGGCGGCGAGTGATAGCGGAAATCGAAACCATATTCGCGCGCGGCATTGCGCGTGACGGCCGGCTTGAGGAACATGTGAAGCTCCGGCTGCGCGATAAAACCCGCCATAAACCAAAGACCGTTACGAGCGGCCACGTCAGCACCCGAGTCTGTTTGCGCGGCAAGCGCGGAAACAACCTTCACCCAGCGTTCAAACCGGTCTTCCAGTTTCGCTCGTCCATGCAGAGGGCCATGCAGAAACTGGTGGAGACCCTCAGCAAAAGCGCGCGCGCGCCTTCCTGGGTCGGATTCTTTTTTTGGTGACATCTGTTCTCCCCGTTGGGGCGAAAAGGATTTAAGAGGGCGACGATCCGGGGGCGGCGCCCCG
>DATKIS010000744.1:0-3861 GCA_035543975.1 Pyrinomonadaceae bacterium | reverse complement strand
AGTATTAATTGAGATTGGCGCCAACATGCCGACAAATGTCTTCGACGCGTAGCGGGCGGCATGAATTTAGGCCGGCGTTTCACCGCGGGGCCAGGTTGTTGCGATTCACGTCGCGTAGCGATGATTGAATGCTGCTCGAATTTCGGGCGTCGCTACGCGACGAAAACGTCTCGTTGACTCTCCCGGCCTTGAAAGGCCGGGCTAAATTCATGGCGACGCTACGCGTCGAAAGCAGTGTTACAGCGTTCCCGGAGTGTGAATGAGCTCTCTAAGTCAGCCGCAAACTAACAGTTTGCTTTACAAAAACCACACAGTGACCGTGGCGCCGGTCAAGCGGCTGCGCGGGGAGATGCGTGTGCCCGGGGATAAATCGATCTCCCACAGGGCCGCGATGCTGAGTTCCCTCGCCCAGGGCGAGTCTCTGCTGGAAAACTTCTCATCTGCCCAGGACTGCGCGGCTACACTCGAATGCTTCAGGTCGCTGGGCGTGGACATCACCCGGGATGGCGTCACAGTTGTCATTGAGGGCCGAGGAGCAGCGGGTCTTCAAGAACCTGACCAAATTCTGGATGCTCAAAATTCCGGGACCACGATGCGCCTGCTCGCGGGTCTGCTTGCCGGCCAACCCTTCGCCTCCACCATCACCGGCGACGCTTCCTTGCGAGCCCGGCCAATGCAACGAGTCGCCGAGCCACTCAGGTTGATGGGCGCCGAGATTGAGCTTGAGTCGAACGGATGCGCTCCGATTCGGGTTACGGGCTCGCGTCCGTTGCAACCCATCCACTACCGGCTGCCGGTCGCCAGTGCGCAGATCAAATCTGCGGTGCTGCTGGCGGGGCTGGCAGCTAAGGGAATCACGACTGTCGAGGAGCCGGCGCCAACACGCGATCACACCGAACGCATGCTGCGAGAATTCGGAGTGCCGGTTGAGCAAAACGGCAACCAGATTAGCGTCCAGGGTGGTGGCGCCCTACGTTCACGCCGGTTTGTAATCCCCGGTGACATTTCTTCCGCGGCCTTCTTCATCGGCGCCGCCGTCGTGCTGCCTGGCTCGGATCTCTTAATTCGCGACGTCGGTCTTAATCCGACTCGAACTGCGTTTCTATCAGCACTGAAGTCGATGGGTGCGGAGATACAGGTTCAAGATGAACGGCCCGCAGGAGGTGAACCGCTTGGTTCTATAAGGGTGCATGGCAACGCTTCAACAGAACCGCGCACGCTGGAGGTATCAGGCGAAACCATTTCAAACCTAATCGATGAACTGCCTCTGTTGGCGTTTATCGCCGCGAGTCTGGGCTGGGAGATGAAACTACGAGACGCAAAAGAGCTGCGGGTCAAGGAGTCGGATCGCATCGCCGCCACGGTCGAAAACCTCTCGCGCATGGGAGCGCACATCGAGGCGTCTGCCGACGGCTGGCACCTCCACAGCAATGCCAAATTGCGTGGCGCTCAAGTTTCCTCGTTTGAGGATCACCGAATTGCCATGGCTTCAGCCGTGGCGGCACTTGCCGCAGAAGGGCCAACTGAAATTGCCGGAGCCGGAGGAGCAGTGGATGTTTCGCTGCCTGAATTCTGGAGTTTGCTGGAAAGCGTGACGGAATGACGAGGCGTTGGCATCGAGTAACTATTGTCGGCTGCGGCTTGATCGGAGCCTCGTTTGCACTCGCCCTAAGGAACGCGAACGCGTGCGAGCTGATAGCGGGCTGGGATTCTGAGCAGTCTGAACTTGATGAAGCTGTCCGTACCGGAGTCATTGATGAAGTTGATCAAGCTTTCGCGAGCGCCGGCCCGGCAGGGGCAATCTCCTCGTCAGATTTGATCTACCTGTCGATGCCGGTGGGAGAGATCATCGATTTCTTGCGGGAAAGGGGCGGACAAATCAAAGCCGGCGCAGTCATCACCGATGCGGGAAGCACCAAAGTAGAGATTTGTCGGGCAGCGCAGTCACACCTGGCAAACCACCATCGATTCGTCGGGGGACACCCTATTGCCGGTAGTCACCTTCATGGACTGGCGCACGCGCGGGGAGATCTGTTTAGCGGCGCCCCTTACGTTCTTATTGCTGACGAAGTTCGGGGACCTCAACCAGCGCTCACCGCGTTAAGGGAAACGATCGAGGAGATGGGGGCGAGCGTAACCTGCATGTCGGCCGCAGACCATGACCGCGCCATGGCGTTGGTGAGTCACTTACCACAGATTGTTTCGAGTGCCTTAGCTGCCGCTACCCGGAATCAGCCCGACGCCGAAAACCTGGTGAACATCTCAGGCGCCGGCTATCGCGACATGACGCGCCTTGCTTCAAGCCCGTGGTCAATGTGGCACGACATTTTAGCAACTAACTCAAAAGAGACCGCCGCCGCCCTCGATGAATTGATCGCCAGACTGGCGTCGGTGCGCGACGATTTGCGAGCGTACTCTGGCCGGGGAATCGACCTGAACAAAACGCGCCAGTTGTTTGACGAAAACCGGGCCGCCATCAAGCCCTCTAGGTCCCAGGAAGGAAATTAATAATGCTTCTAATTCTGACGCCTAACATCGATCCGCAGAGCGAGCAATACAAGCAGCTGCTGGCTCACCTCGGCAGTTTGCAAAACATTCAATTGCGCGTGCATCGCGAAGAGGGAGTGGAACAATCGTTGACTGAAGTTTATTTGATCGGTAACACAGCCGGAATCTCGCTTCACGACATGCGGAGCCTGCCGGGTGTCGAGCGCGCCGTGCGCGTGTCTGAAGAGTATCGCGTGCTGGGGCGGCACCAGGGCGATACCCGCGACGCACACTTCGACTACCAGGGTGTGCGCTTCGGGCAGGACACGCTGCACGTGTTTGCCGGGTTGTGCGCCGTGGACAACCCGAAAAATGTCGAGCTGATGATGCGGGCGCTGAATGAGAACGGGCAGATTTGTACGCGGATGGGGGCTTACAAGCCACGCACCAGCCCTTACTCGTTTCAGGGGCACGGAAGTAAATGTCTCTCTTACGTCTTTGAGTTGGCCGGCAAATATGGAATCAAAGTAATCGCCATGGAGGTGACGCACGAGTCGCACATCGAAGAGGTCGAGCAAGCGCTGCGCGATACCGGCAATCCGACCGGCGTGATGCTTCAGATAGGCACGCGCAACATGCAAAACTTTGAACTGCTGAAAATCGTGGGACGGCAACAGGAGTTTCCCGTGCTCCTCAAACGCGGATTCGGAATCACGCTCGACGAATCGCTCCACGCGGCTGAGTATCTGGCGAGCGAGGGCAACCGCAAGATTGTCTTCGGCCTGCGCGGGATGAAAACGAACATTGGTGAGCCGCATCGAAACTTTGTCGACTTCGCACATGTGCCGGTGGTGAAGCGCCTGACGCGCATGCCGGTCTGCGTTGATCCGTCTCACTCCGTGGGTTTTCGCACCAGCGGCCCTGAAGGCATTCTCGACGTGATGCACGCGACAGCGCAGGGAGTGATCGCCGGAGCCAACATGGTGCTGGTAGACTTTCATCCGGCACCCGCTGAAGCCCTCGTAGATGGACCGCAAGCCCTGAAGATCGAGGAGCTGCCACATTTCCTTGAAGACGTGCGGATCGCACGCGAGGCTTATGAGAAGCGGGTGGCTTTGGCGGAACGTTACCGGGCGCTGGAACAAGAACCGGCACTTACCGTTGGCTAGCCCTTTGGAGTGCGGCGGCTTGACGCCGCTTTCATCCGCGGCGGCTTGACGCCGCTTTCGTCCGCGGCGGCTTGACGCCGCTTTCGTCCGCGGCGGCTTGACGCCGCTTTCCGTCCGCGGCGGCTTGACGCCGCTTTCCGTCCGCGGCGGCTTGACGCCGCTTTCCGTCCGCGGCGGCTTGACGCCGCTTTCCGTCCGCGGCGGC
>DATKIS010000743.1:0-3112 GCA_035543975.1 Pyrinomonadaceae bacterium | reverse complement strand
GACTCGAGCAGGGCCAGGACCTGGACGGTCTTGCCCAATCCCATGTCATCTGCCAGGCAACCGCCGAAACCGAAACGCTGCAAAAAGGCGAACCAACCCAGGCCTTCGCGTTGGTAGTCGCGTAGGGTTCCGACGAATCCGGGCGGCTCTGCGATGGCTTCGATCCCGCGGAAGTTGTGCCACTCTTCACGGACCCGAGCAAACGTCTCGTCACAGGTAATCTCCGGCTGGGCTGCCAGCAGCGCATCAAGGAGGCCGGCTTGCGTCGGTTTGAAGCGCAAATGATCCTCGGTGACAACACCCAGCGAAGTGAATAAGCCATATTGCTGCAACCACTCTTCAGGCATTAGTCCGAAGCTGCCGTCGCCAAGCGCGACCATCGACTCGCCACGCCGCAAGGCGCTTAGGAGCGCGGGAAGCTTCGCCTCCAACCCATCGCCGAAATCGACCGACCCGTGCAATTCAAACCAGTCGACACCGGAACTCACCGACAAACTCGACACGCCGGGATTGCGGTAAAGTTTGCCCTCAGCCTCAACTCGCCACCCCTCCCCCATTAGGGTCCTGACTGCTCGCGGCAGATTCCTCGGTGACAGCTGAAGTCTGGGCTGACCTCTGTAGTTTCTACTACTTCGAAAACCGAGCGGTTTCAGCAGCTCAGTCGCGGCTGCTTCCGCCTCCCGGTCGCGCTCGACAAAGCGGCGGGCATCCCGATCCTGGCCGCGATCATAAAAGCCTTCGCGCTGGTCCGCAGAACTAATCGGCATCCCCTGATAATCGAAGCACAACTCAACCTCGAGTTTTGACGGCGATGAGTAGGGATACGCAGATTTGCGGACAATCAAATGCGGTGTAGGTGGAAGACGGACCCGCTCAAAGTGCAGCGCGTCGGGCAGGTCCAGCCGGGGCGGCGCCGGCAACTCCAGTAAGAACGCCAGCAGGTCATTCGATTCGGCGGCGGGAACCCTGAACCCTCCAGACATGCGCAAGGCGTCGGTCCAGAGCCGAACGCCATGTGAATCAAAGTTGGCAGCCCGAAAATCAGGGCCAATCACGATAGCTTGCGTCGTCATAACTGCCGACGCGAGTTCCCTCTCCTCCGGGCCACGACGCAGGATGCCGCGCAGCACGTATTCGTTGGTGGCTTCGTCCAATTGCAGCGTCAGCCAAAACTGCCATGCGCCTTCGTCGTCCCACGAAATGAATTGCAACTCGGCATTCTTATCCCGCGGGCGCCACACGCAACGTCCCGTGGCGCACATCAGCGGCATCACCAGTTGCTGTAAGGGAGTGGAAAGAGTGAACCGATTGGAAACCGCATAGCTGCCATAATCATAGCCCGGCCACACGCTGTCTCTGGCGCCCGAAAGCATCGCCAGTATTTGCTGGTCCGCGGGATCTTTGAGATTGGCGATTGCACTCGTGGGAATACGCTGCGCCTTCAACTTGCCCCACTCACCCTTCACATTGCGCTCGCGATAGCCAATCTCCACCACGAGTTTCCCGCTGCTGCGGGAGGCGTCCGGGTCTATGAGGTATAAGATTTCGCGGCTAGAGGACCAGTCGTCCAAATCCGCTACGGGATTAGTCCGGATGGTATTTGTAATAAGAGCAAGCTGTCGCCGCCAAACAGGTTCAGGCCCTGCCGGAGCCTTCTGAGAGGCCACGTCGGACTCATTTATCTGGGATGGCGACGTGAATCGAAAGCGATTTGCGGCGGCGGCGCTGCCATTGCCGGAAAGCGCAGGCTGGGTATCCGCATCCTCGCGCAACTCTGCAGCTGCTACGTAGTCAAGAACCAGGTTCAGGCGGGTAACCAGACTCGCCTCCGTCAGATACTGCCGGCTGTCGGCTGCCAACATTGTGGCCCAAACGTGTTTGCATTCTTCGCCACCGGCGAAATACGGACAGGTGCAAGCCACGTTTAGCGAGGTCCGCCCGAGCGTCAATCTAACTGAGTAGACTTTGCTTCCCTTCACCCTTGCTTCAACGTGTGAATCAGAGTGTTCGAGAATTTCAACCGCGTGGGAGCGAAAATAGGCAACTCCGCGATCGCGTATTTTGCCTGCAAACTCCTGAGCGAGCCTTCCTTTGAGTGACATCAAACCTTCCCGAGCCAATTTTCGCCTTTAGCGATGGTAATTGCTCGTTCAAGACTTGTCACTTCGGTAGTGGGCTAACAAGACTTTCGTGCAGGGGAAGACGAGGGGAGGGTAAGAGGGGAATGATTCGCTTGGTTAATTCCCTTTTTCCCCGTTCCCCTTTTCCCCCGTTCCCCTTTTTCCCCTTCCTTTATCTGAACGAACTCAGGTTTCCGGATTCAGGAGTGGATCCAGAACGCGCTTTCGGCAAACTGCGCGCCCCTCCACCAATTCAATCCCCCTGTGCCATAGCGGAAGTTGTGGGCTCCAGCCTGACTCTGCAGCGGGGCGATCACGTCACCAGCGGCATTTCGCTTAGCTCGCTGGTCATCTGTCTCAGGGACAACCACCACGATGTGGCCTGAGCGTCCCTCAAGTTTGCGCCTGGCGACAATGATGCCGATGGCCCCCTGGTTAACTTCCAATTGCAACTTCGTCAGGGTCCCGGTTTGTCTCCAACCAAAGCGCATCCCAAAATCACGCAACCAGCGGAACAGATCGTTCGCCCGCTGCTCGTCAATGGTATTCCCCAGCAGCGGCTGGACTGACTTGCCTTGGGCCAGCTTTTCAATCGCCGCTGCCGACCACCAAACACGCGGCAGGTAAACTCCGGCCAGGTGGCAATAATCGTGAGCGTAGATGTTACAGAAGGTCGCCGTAGGGAGTGGTTGGTAACGCTTGTGGGCCGGCTTATCCACCGCCAGGTAATTAATAATCGCGGCCAGCTCCGTGCGGAGTTCGTCCGCGGTGGTGCCCTTGCGTTCGGGCGCGCCAGCCTCGTTGAGTGAATGGGCCGTGGCGATGCCCGTCCGTTTGGTTACGCTGCCCGGGTTCCGGGGCATGGTGACGGCCACTATGCCGCTGGTTGGCGGCTCGGTAGCCGGAACCAACACCGGAACCTCCTGGACCGTGGGCGCCGGCTTGAGAAACTCTGCCGCGGCAAACCCCTGAAAATGCGCACCCAACAAACT
>DATKIS010000742.1:0-5207 GCA_035543975.1 Pyrinomonadaceae bacterium | reverse complement strand
CCTTTCCAAGAAGATCACGGTAGACGTTAAGGGCGAGATTCTCGAGCTCAAGAACACCATCAACACCATGGTGGATCAGTTGAATTCCTTCGCTTCGGAAGTTACCCGCGTAGCCCGCGAGGTAGGAACCGAAGGAAAGCTCGGCGGCCAGGCGGATGTACGCGGGGTAGCCGGCACCTGGAAAGACCTGACCGATAACGTGAACTCCATGGGCAGCAACCTGACTGATCAGGTGCGCGGTATTGCCCGCGTCGTTACAGCGGTCGCCAACGGTGACCTCGAGCGGAAACTAACAGTGGAAGCCAAAGGCGAGATCGCCGAACTGGCCGACACCATCAACAACATGACCGACACGCTGGCTACGTTTGCCGACCAGGTGACGTCGGTGGCCCGCGAGGTGGGCGTCGAAGGAAAACTCGGCGGACAGGCCAACGTGCCGGGCGCGGCGGGAACCTGGCGCGACCTGACCGACAACGTAAATGGTTTGGCAGCAAACCTTACTACCCAGGTCCGCGCCATCGCGGAGGTTTCCACGGCGGTGACCAAGGGCGACCTGACGCGTTCGATCACAGTCCAGGCCCAGGGCGAAGTTGCGGCGCTCAAAGACAACATCAATGAGATGATCCTCAATCTCAAAGACACGACGCAGAAAAACATGGAACAGGATTGGTTGAAGACCAATCTCGCCAGATTCACCCGCATGCTTCAGGGCCAGCGCGACATGACTACCGTCGCCCAAATGGTGCTGTCTGAGTTAGCGCCGCTGGTTAACGCGCAGCAGGGCGTCTTCTACGTCAACACCAGCTCCAACGGGCAGCCGCTAATGAAATTGCTCGGCGGCTATGCCTACAAGAAGCGCAAGAACCTGGCAAACGAATTCCATGCTGGTGAGGGGCTGGTGGGCCAGTGTACGCTCGAGCGGGAACGCATTCTGGTAACCAACGTTCCCACAAACTACGTCTACGTCGCTTCAGGTCTAGGCGAAGCGCCGCCCAACAACATCGTCGTGCTTCCGGTGTTGTTTGAGGGCGACGTCAAGGCGGTCATCGAACTTTCCACCTTCAACACGTTTAGCGACACCCACCTAACCTTCCTCGACCAGTTAACGGAAAGTATCGGTATCGTGCTGAATACGATTGCGGCTAACACTCGAACGGAAGACCTGCTGCAGCAATCGCAGTCGCTGGCAGCCGAACTGCAAAGTCAGCAGGACGAACTCAAGAAGACCAACGAACAACTCGAGCAGCAGGCCGAGTCGTTGCGCGAGTCGGAAGAGCTATTGAAGAGTCAGCAGGAGGAACTGCAGCAAACCAACGAGGAACTACAGGAAAAGGCTGCGCTGCTGGCCCGCCAGAAAGCCGAAGTGGAAGCCAAGAATCGCGAAGTGGAAGAGGCACGCTGGGAAATGGAAGAAAAGGCCGAGCAACTGGCGCTTACCTCGAAATACAAATCCGAGTTTCTGGCCAACATGTCCCACGAATTGCGGACTCCGCTCAATAGCATGCTGATACTTTCGCGGCAGCTCGCGGAGAACAACGACGAGAATCTCACCGGCAAACAGGTGCAGTTTGCCGAGACGATCCACTCTTCAGGTTCCGACCTGCTCTCATTGATCAACGATATTCTCGACTTGTCGAAGATTGAATCCGGGATGATGGGAATAGAGGTTTCGGAAGTCTCCTTAGCCGAAATGACGGGGCAGTTGGAGCGAAGCTTCCATCAGCTGGCCCAGGACAAGAACCTCGAGTTTGTAGTTGACCGAGATGAGGCGCTTGACCCGACGATTCGCACTGACGATAAGCGTCTCCAGCAGATCCTGATGAACCTCCTTTCCAATGCGTTCAAATTCACCGAGGAGGGCAAGGTAGTACTGCGGATTGCCGCGGCTCCCAAAGACGAGGCCTATCATCTCGAGTCTTTGAACCGGACTGGCGACGTGGTGGCATTCTCAGTGAGCGATACCGGCATCGGTATTCCGACCGAGAAACAGCGGATAATTTTCGAACCCTTTCAACAGGCAGACGGAACCACTACCCGCAGATATGGCGGTACCGGCCTGGGACTTTCCATCAGCCGCGAGATCGCTCGACTGCTCGGAGGTGAGATCCGCGTCGTCTCGGTTCCCGGTGAGGGCAGCACCTTCACCTTCTACCTGCCTCGCAACTACGTGCCTGCCGGCGCCACCAGCGCGCCCGCAAAGCAACCACGGCTGGCTGACGTAAGGGAAGTCCAGGCAGCCTGGACCCCGGTGGAGTCGTTCGACAGCGAAGCCATGGCCCTGCTTTCCAGCGAGTCGGCTCCAGTTCTTGACGACCGCAACATAATCGAAAGCGGCGATCGCACCGTGCTGATTGTCGAAGATGATATTAGTTTCGCCGGCATCCTACTGGATCTGGCCCGAGACAAGGGATTCAAAGGCTTGGTGGCCACCAGCGGAACGATGGCGCTCGTGCTGGCCCAAAAATACAAACCCGACGCAATTACCCTGGATATCCGCCTTCCTGATCGCGACGGATGGACCGTGTTGGATCGCTTGAAACACGATCCCGATACCAGTCACATCCCGGTGCATATCATCACCGTGGAAGAGCAGCGCCAGCGGGCCCTTCAACAAGGCGCCTTTAACCACGTGCAAAAGCCGGTGACCCATGAGGACCTGGGCAAAGCATTTGACGACATTCGCGAGTTTGCCGAACGCCGTATTCGCAAGTTGTTGGTGGTTGAAGACGACGACGTGCAACGGATGAGTGTGGTGGAACTGATCGGGAACGGCGACGTTCATACGACGGCGGTCGCTACCGGTGAAGAGGCGTTAGTCGCCTTGAGAGGCGAGCGGTTTGATTGCATGGTGCTGGATTTGAGACTGCCTGACATGAGCGGGTTCGACCTAATCGAGAAACTGCAAACCGAACTTGGCCGCTACGATTTGCCGATCATTATCTACACCGGGAAGGAACTGACCCGTAAAGAGGAGTTGCACCTGAAGAAAGTGGCCGACGCGATTATCGTAAAGGAAGCCAGCTCACCCGAACGTTTGCTGGCCGAAACAGCCCTCTTCCTGCATCGGGTCGAGGCGAATCTGCCGGAGCCAAAGCGGCGCATGCTGGCGAAGTTTCATCGCACGGATCCAGTCCTGGCGGGCCGCAAGGTGCTGGTGGTTGACGACGACGTGCGAAATATCTTTGCCTTAACCAGCGCGCTGGAGGCCCACAACATGAATGTGGTCCACGCTGAAAACGGACAGGAGGGCATTGATACTCTGAGGGCTGACCCTGAAATCGAGGCAGTCTTGATGGACATCATGATGCCCGAGATGGATGGCTACGAAGCGATTACCGCAATCCGTGAGATGGAAGAGTTCAAACAGCTTCCCATAATCGCGTTGACCGCTAAAGCCATGAAAGCCGATCGGGATCACTGCCTGGCCGTCGGGGCGTCAGACTATATCTCGAAACCGCTGGATATTGATCAGTTGCTGTCGTTACTGCGGGTATGGCTGTATCGACCAGAAGAAACGCAATGATTGGAGGGCGCTTTGGAGTGCGGCGGCTTGACGCCGCTTTCGTAAGTCGCAGCTTGACGCGACTTTGGAGTGCGCCGGCTTGACGGCGCTTTCGTAAGTCGCGGCTTGACGCGACCATGGCGAGTTCTCAGCGAACAAGTGTGGCGTCAAGCCGCCACAGACCGAAGCGCCCTCAACCGGGGTCCCCTGCGCGGCATCCGCGCTGGGGTGGCGTGCCGGCGCACTCCAAAGAGTCGGCGCAGTCAAGAGAGGGGAGCTTAGACAAGCGGTCTGCCGGATATGACCAGCGTAGTAACCAAAGCAGTCAGTATTGAAGACATCGAGATCGAACTTTTGCTCGAAGGGCTCTACCGTGCCTTCGGCTTCGATTTCCGAGAATACTCGCGCGCCTCTTTGAAGCGGCGGATACTCGAATTAATCCGATCTGAAAAAGTGGCCACTGTTTCGGCATTCCAGGACAAGGTCCTGCGTGACGCGGCCTGTCTCGAGCGTTTTCTCCTGGGTCTTTCCGTCCACGCCACGGCCATGTTTCGTGATCCTAGTTTCTACGCCACCTTCCGTCGGAAAGTCGTGCCTCTCCTCCGCACCTATCCCACGGTGCAGATTTGGGTCGCTGGTTGTTCCACCGGCGAGGAGGTTTATTCACTGGCAATTCTGCTGCAAGAGGAGCGGATCTATGAAAGGTCTCGAATTTATGCCACGGACATAAGTCAGGCGGTGCTGCGCAGAGCGCGCGCGGGCATCTTTCCACTTTCCGCGATGAGGGAATACACCAGTAACTACCAACTGGCCGGTGGCGCCAACGACTTTTCCGACTATTACACCGCTCAGTATGACAGCGTGATTTTTAGTTCATCGCTCAAGAGCAACCTGGTGTTTTCGGAACACAACCTGGCAACGGACGGATCATTCAACGAATTCCAGGTGATCCTCTGTCGTAATGTGATGATCTATTTCAACAAAGACCTGCAGGCGAGAGTTCATAACTTGCTCTACGATAGTTTGAGTATGTTTGGGGTGTTTGGTCTGGGGAACAAGGAGTCGTTGAAATTTACGCCGCGGGCGGCGTTTTACCAAAACCTGAACAATCACGACAAGCTGTATCGAAAGGTGATGTAGCAGGTGTCCGACACACTTTGGAGTGCGCCGGCACGCCACCCCAGCGCGGATGCCGCGCAGGGGACCCCGATTGACGGCGCTTTGGTCGGTCGCGGCTTGACGCGACCTCGGTGGAGTCGCGGCTTGACGCGACTCCGGTGGCCAAGCTCTCAGTGAAGGAAAATGGCGTCAAGCCGCCACAGACCAAAGCGGCGTCTAGCCGCCGCACTCCAAAAACTTCGAAAGGCAACTTAGTGGCATTTGAAATCGTGGTGGTCGGTACTTCCGTCGGTGGACTGAAGGCATTGCAAATATTGCTTTCGGGATTGCCCGACAGTTTTCCCGTGCCCCTCGTCATCGTGCAACACCGGGGAAAGGATTCCGAGATCGGTCTCTGTGATTTCCTGGCCCGACACAGCCCTTTACCTGTCTCGGAACCTGAAGATAAAGAGACTATCGTCTCCGGACGCGTTTATCTCGCGCCTCGTGATTACCACCTGCTCATCGATGCCGGCAGCTTTGCCTTGTCAATCGAGCCCGCAGTCGCCTTTGCGCGTCCGTCGATCGACGTACTATTTGAATCTGC
>DATKIS010000741.1:0-2330 GCA_035543975.1 Pyrinomonadaceae bacterium | reverse complement strand
TTCACTGGCTTCAACGTTACGAATCGATCAAGGCCAGTTACGGAGAGTCTGCCTACCCAAATCTTTTTCTGGATCGTGGAAAACCGTTAACACGGCAGTTTGCCTGGTTAACGATCAAGAAGCTTGCAGTCCGTATTGGTCTTGAGAATGTCTCGCCACATACCTTGCGACACAGCTTTGCGACCCACCTACTCCAACATGGCGCTGATTCCCGTTCGGTGCAGGCGCTACTTGGCCACAGCGATATTTCCACCACGCAAATCTATACACACATAACTGACCGCCACCTGCGCGCGGCCTACGACAATCATCATCCCCGCGCCCGCGCTCTCGCCACTGGCAAGCAGGGGCAGAATGACGAATAGGCTTGGCTGATGTTCCTGCTCCGCAAGCCTACCGAAGCAACTGTCGAACAGTTCATCGCCGCGCAGCGGAATCTTCCGTTTTCATATTCAGAGGTCGGAGCTACGAACCACCGATCACAGACTAGTCCAGCGGGTTACACCCTCGACCATAACCGAACCAGGCTCGGCGATGGGGAGCAGACTTACAATCAAGCTATTGCAGCTTTGCGAAGTTGGAAGCAGTTTGGTCTGGGGTGGGTTTCGGTAGTTCCTGCCGGACAGGTTCTGGACGTAGGAACTACGGTAGCTGTCCAGGCGGAGACGTTTGGGTTCTGGTCCCTTAGTGCCGCCCGGATCGTCTACCTGATCGACGAAGAACAGGATGGAACGACGCGGTTTGGTTTTGCTTATGGAACGTTACCGGATCATGTTGAGACCGGTGAAGAGAGATTCACAGTTGAGCGTCTTCAAGACGGTTCAGTGTGGTACGACATTTATGCATTCTCGCGTCCCAGGCACCCTTTGGTCAGACTGGGCTATCCTTTGACGCGAATGCTACAGAAGCGATTTGCCAGGGATTCGATGGCGGTGATGCGAGGATTGGGTTGAAGTGCCAGCAGGAGCATTTGAAGAGCGGGGGCAAGCCCGCCTTCCGGACTTTGAGCTGACTCAAGTCGAGTGCGCATTCTCGGCTGAAGGGCTTTCAAGGTCAGGACTAGTCTGACAGCATCGGGAGTCTCTGGGTGAGGAAGGCGGGCTTGTCCCCGCTTTTCTTCCTCAACATCCGAGCAGTTTCCAACCTAACTACTTTCTGGACAAAACGACTGGCGATTGTTCGGCGGCCCGAATACGCTCGAAGAACCTGCGCACCGCCTGATACTCAGCCACCGGAATAGTTCCGGCGCGTTGAGCCAGAGCGCGCGTGAACGTCAGCTCCCCGTCTTTCACGGCGTAGGTGGTTTTGTAGGAACCGAAAGAAGTATCAAGCTTCAAAGGATCGGGAAGCTCGTCAACTTCAAAGCCCGCCGGAATTTTTACCCGAACGGTCTCGCTGAAATTGCGAGAGTCGAGCACTACGGGATGTTGACGCACGGCGTCGGTCAGATAAAGCGATTCCTGTCGCGAGACAATGACAGGTCTGAAAACCAACAGCCGGTTCTGCATTAGTTGCGCGTAGCTGTTCGCGGTGAAATCAACATCCAGGTCGAAGCGGCCACCCTCGGTGTTGTCCTTAGGTTCCACCCGCGAAATCTTTGCCCCGGTGGCGCCGTTCGAAACCCAGCCTTCAATCACTTTCAAGTATTGGGCAGAAGAAAGCCCGCGAAACAGCCGCCTGGAATCGGCCGCCGCCTGGCCATTCGCCCGTTCGTGAACAGTGGCCGTTATGGAACCTTCCGAAGTCATGACTACGTCGGCATGGCGATTGAAGGTGCTTGATTCAGGAGGCAGCGTGGGCATTCGCAAGAGCTGGCCCTGATCACCAGCGACCAGAAGCGCCAAGCTTCCCTGTTCGTGATCTGGCAGATCACCGACCTTAGTGTTGGAGTCGGTCGCATCAAAAATTAGTAAACGGCCAAGTTTCTCCACCGTCATGACGGTGGGACCCACAGTCTCGTCACTTACCTTGACGGCGATGATGCAGTGATTGAATTGATTTGGCGAAGCCCATTCTTCGCGAACCCGGTTTGGGTCGCCGGAATAGATCACCACCGGGTAGGCGTTAATATTGATGGCCCGGAGCATTGACCGCATCAGGTTGGCCTTGTCTTTACAGTCGCCATAAGCTTTGGCGAGGACCTGCGAGGCAGCATGGGGTTTGTAACCATTTCCCTTACCAATACCTATGTCGATGGAAATGTATTGTAGGTTCTGAACGAAGTGGGCGATTGCTGATATGCGTTCAAGCTCCGTCTTTGAGCCCGCGGTTAATTCCCGGGCCTTAGCCGCAACAGCCTGGTCAGGAACGGCCTGGGGCTCGTGCAAATC
>DATKIS010000740.1:0-2530 GCA_035543975.1 Pyrinomonadaceae bacterium | reverse complement strand
GACTGCGATGCCGAGGGCAACGTTTTGTACATCGGTTTCCTGGCAGAGAGCCCGGGCAATGACTCAAGGCAGCAACTGCTGTCGTTTAGAACCCAAGTAGACGACTTCCATGTCTACGGTCGTGAGGTCTATTGGCTCTGCCGCAAGCAGCTGGGCGAATCCGCTTTTCCCGGCGGGGCAAAGTTTGAAAAGACTTTGGGTATGACGGCGACTTTGCGAAATTCAAACACCGTGGTGAAGATCGCTCAGAAATATTCCTGACCCTGCCGATCATGCGGAAATATCTTGCCACCATTTTGTTAAGCTGTGCACCGCTCCTCTTTGCCGGCTGCGGCAAGGAAGGAGGGGTGGAGGCACCAAAACTCTCAAACAGATCGTCAACAGCCGGCGACAAAAAGAATACCGAACTGGTGGACCTCAACTCAGCGTCAAAGACACAGCTGATTGGGTTACCGGGGATTGGTGAAGCCTACGCCCAGAAGATCATCGATGGACGCCCCTACCGAGAGAAGACCGATCTAGTGAGAAGGAATATCATTTCCGAAAAGACGTATGAGATGATCGCTGACAAAGTGATTGCCCGGCAGAATTAAACGATCCACGAAACCACCCGAACCAACCCGAAAAAATTATTGGTGAATCTTAGTGAATCTGGTGTTCACGCAGACGGTCAGATAAGTGGAGTTATCAACATGGAAGATTACGAAAAGCTTGGGGCCTTCTATCTTGGTCGTCCTTACGACCTGAAAGAAAAGAAACCGAAAGACGGCATCCTGCTTTATGACTCGAAGGATTTAGTGACTCACGCTGTCTGTGTCGGCATGACCGGAAGCGGCAAGACCGGGCTGTGCATCGCTCTTTTGGAAGAGGCAGCAATCGACGGTATTCCAGCGATCATCATTGACCCCAAGGGCGATCTCAGCAACCTGCTGCTCACCTTCCCCAACCTTAGTCCCGCAGACTTCGCCCCCTGGGTAAATGAAGAAGATGCCCAGAAGAAAAACCTTTCGACTGCCGACTATGCCGCCCAGCAGGCGGAGCTCTGGACGAAAGGCTTAGCGGCCTGGGGACAGGACGGCACCCGCATCAAGCGCCTGCGAGAAGCTGCCGATTTCCGAATTTACACGCCGGGGAGTAATTCGGGCATTCCGGTTTCCATCCTGAAATCCTTTGCCGCTCCGCCTGAAGCGATTCGGGATGACAGTGAGTTAATGGCGGAGCGAGTGAATACCACTACCACCAGTTTGCTGGGTCTGCTGGGAATCGCCGCCGATCCACTGAAGAGTCGCGAACACATTTTGATTTCCAATGTTCTCAGCCGGGCGTGGTCGGCGGGGAGTGACCTGGATATTGCGGGGTTGATTCAACAGATTCAGTCGCCGCCAATGAAGACTGTTGGCGTAATGGATCTCGACACGTTCTTTCCGCCAAAAGACCGGTTCGAGCTGGCGATGTCATTGAATAGTCTACTGGCGGCGCCCGGATTTGCCAGTTGGATGGAAGGCGAACCGCTCGACATTCAACAGATGCTGCATACGCCGGAGGGCAAGCCGCGACTATCCATCTTCTCGATTGCCCACCTCAGTGATGCCGAGCGAATGTTCTTTGTTTCGCTGCTGCTCAATCAAACCCTGGGCTGGATGCGAACTCAGTCAGGCACCACCAGCCTCCGCGCGATTCTCTACATGGATGAAATCTTCGGCTATTTCCCGCCCACCGCGAATCCGCCTTCAAAGGTGCCCTTGCTGACCCTGCTGAAGCAGGGCCGGGCCTTTGGCCTGGGGGTGGTGCTGGTGACGCAAAATCCGGTAGACCTCGACTACAAGGGACTGTCAAACGCCGGCACCTGGTTTATCGGGCGACTGCAAACCGAGCGCGACAAAGCGCGGGTGCTGGAGGGCCTGGAAGGAATTGCCGGCGGCACCGGGATGAAGTTTGATCGCAACGATATGGAGCAAACACTAGCGGGCCTGGGCAACCGAATATTTCTTTTGAACAATGTTCATGAAGACGGCACCGAAGTGTTTGAGACCCGCTGGGACATGTCTTATTTGCGCGGACCGCTCACCCGCACCCAGATCAAATCACTGATGGAACCGGTAAAGGCGCAGGCCGCAGCGGCGCCACCGGCTGCAGCCGCGGCAGCGGCCAGCCAAGTGGTGGCGAACGTAACAGCCATGCCGGCGTCTGCTGCCCAAACCGAGGCAAAGCCGGCGGCGGCGAGTCAGCGTCCAACCTTGCCTCCCGGAATCATGCAGTATTTTATCCCGGCGCGCGGCGCTGGTGCGGCAGCCTCTACACTCGTCTATCAGCCTGCATTGCTCGGCTACGCCGAAGTCGGCTACAGCGACTCAAAGACGATCGACTTCTCCCAGCAGTTCACGTTGCTGGTTCCCATCACTGACGGACCAGTCGCCGTCGATTGGGGACAAGCTTCTGCAGTTGAGTTGCCGATCGAAGATCTGGAACAGTCGGCGGAAGAAACCGCGGAGTTTGCCGAACTTCCCAGCAGCGCCAGCAAACCCAAGAG
>DATKIS010000739.1:0-3348 GCA_035543975.1 Pyrinomonadaceae bacterium | reverse complement strand
ATCTCGCGAAGTTATTGGTGCTGCGATTGAGGTTCATAGAAAACTGGGACCGGGGCTGTTGGAGTCAGCCTATCGAAAGTGTCTCGGTCGCGAGCTGTTCCTGAGAGGTATTCGTTTTGAGAAGGAATATCCTTTGCCGCTGGAGTATAAGGGAATAAGACTTGAGGCCGGATATAGACCGGACATTCTGGTCGACGGCCGTCTAGTGGTAGAAGTGAAAACAGTCCAAGCGCTGGCTCCGATTCATGACGCCCAGCTCTTAACTTATCTTCGTCTGGGTGGTTGGCGTCTTGGTTTACTGATTAACTTTAACGTCGTGGTACTGAAAGATGGGATTCATAGAAAAATATTGGGATACGACACTTAATCTCTGTGCCCCCTTAGTGTTCTCTGTGCCTCTGTGGTGAACGCTTTTTCTGATCGACGGCAGGAATGAAAAGAATAAGATCCATCGTGACCCCGGTTCTTCTTTTGGCTGGCCTGGTGCTGAGCTACGTTACCGCGTCGAGTGCCAGGAAGGAGACGACACTTAATTTCCGACCAGCGCAAGCGATGATCGCTAACCCGCGTCTCCAGAGCACAGCCCAGGCAACTCCACCCCAAAAACTCGACGGCTGCGTCACCTGCCACGGTCTGATCGAGCCGATGCATAAATATGGCACCACCGAAACGCTCGACAAATTGAAAGACGGAAAGGACGCGGTTGGTCTCAGCTGCACCGGCTGCCACGGCGGCAATCCGGTCCCCCGTAAGTCCAGCGAAGATCCGAAAGAGATCGAGCGCACTAAAAACGAAGCGCACGTGCGGCCGAAGTTTCCCGCCGAATGGAAACGCGACGGCAAATACACCGGGGCCAATCCCGAACGCACCAACACCCTGCTCGCCCGGGAGAGCTGGGAATTTGTCCGCTTCATCAATCCGGGTGACATACGCGTCGCCGACAAGACGTGCGGCAACAGCGGCTGTCATGAACTTCAGACGAAGAACGTCGCCCGGAGCATGATGGCCCATGGCGCCATGCTCTGGGGCGCCGCGCTTTATAACAATGGCGGCTTCCCTTTGAAGGACGCGCGCTTCGGCGAGAGTTACAGCGAGGCCGGTGGCCCACAGCGTCTGATTCAGAACCCAAAACCCAGCCTGGAAGAGCGCCGCACCAAAGGCCTGCTTGAATTTCTCGATCCAATCCCGCGCTGGGAGATTTCCCAGCCAGGCAATGTCCTGCGCGTCTTCGAACGAGGAGGGAAGCGGCGCCTCGAGGTGGGGTTGCCGGACAGGGAAGAGGAACCCGGTAAACCGGATAAGGGGTTAAGCGCGCGTGGTTTCGGTTCAACTCAACGCACGGATCCGGTTTATCTTGGTCTGCAAAAGACCCGTCTGCTTGATCCCACCCTTAACTTCCTCGGGACCAACGATCATCCGGGAGATTACCGCTCGTCAGGCTGCACCGCCTGTCATGTGATCTACGCCAACGATCGCGACCCAGCGCACTCAGCCTTCTATGGCGCCGCCGGCAATCTGGGCCGGTCCGAAACCGCAGATCCGAACATTCCGAAAGACGAATCCGGCCACCCAATCAAGCACCAGTTCACCAACCAGATTCCGACGTCACAATGCATGGTCTGTCACATGCACCCCGGTACCAACATGGTGGCCAGCTATCTCGGCATGACGTGGTGGGACAACGAGAGCGATGGCGACAAGATGTATCCGCAGAAGCAACACGAACCGTCGCCGGATGAGGAACAGAAAAAACTGGACCGCAACCCGGAAGGGGCCAGCCTGCGCGGACTTTGGTCAGAGTTAGGCTTTCTGATTCAGACCGGCAACGCCGGCTTTAATGCGGAACTCAAGAACGTCCAGTTTGGCGACCTGCATGGTCATGGCTGGATGTTTCGCAAAGTCTACAAACGCGACCGCAAGGGAAACCTGCTGGACGCCCAGGGCAACATTGTTTCGTTTGACGACCCGGAGAAGTTTAAGAAGAGCGTCCACCTGAACGACATCCATCTGGAGAAAGGGATGCACTGCGTCGATTGTCATTTCCGGCAGGATGCTCATGGCGACGGCAATCTCTACAACGAACCGCGGGCGGCGATCGAGATTGCCTGCGAAGACTGTCATGGCTCGATTCGCCGGCGAGCGAATCTCATTACCTCCGGAATCGCCGCCGCCGAAGTCACTGGCGCTCAAGCCAACCGCCGGCGGACACGGAATCTGCCGCTAAAGGGGCGAGACCTCAGCCAGGTCCAGTTTAGAAATCCGGACGGCGAGAGGATTCCAGTATTGCGGGTTCAGCCGCGGGACCAAAAACGCAAGGATGAAAATGGTAAGGAGGTTGACCTAAAGACCGGCGACATTGTTCAGAACTCCATGGTGGTTCCCGGTCGCTGGTGGCGGGTGCCGCAAACGCTCGACACCATCACACCCGGCAGCCGCGACTACAATGAGAAGTCTCGTTATTCAAAAACGATTCGTAAGGACAATGCGACCTGGGGCGAACTGCCACCAGACGATAACGCCCTCGCTCATCGCGATAAGGACATGACCTGCGTCGCCTGCCACTCCTCCTGGGTGACCAGCTGCTTTGGCTGTCACCTGTCCATGGAAGCCAACCGCAAGATGCCTAACCGCCATAACGAAGGCGGCAACTCGCGGAACTTCACGCAATACAACTTCCAGGTTTTGCGGGATGACATCTTTATGCTGGGGCGGGATGGCACCGTCACTGGCAACCGGGTAGCCCCCGTGCGTTCTTCGTCGGCAGTGTTGGTGAGCTCTCAGAATCAGAATCGCGAATGGATCTATTCCCAACAACAGACCACGTCGGCGGAGGGTTTCGCCGGGCAGGCCTTCAACACCCACGTGCCGCATACGGTCCGCGCCACCGAAACCAAAGCCTGCAGCGACTGTCATGTTTCGGCCAGGAACGACAACAACGCCTGGCTGGCCCAGTTGCTGCTGCAAGGAACAAACTTCGTCAACTTCATGGGCCGCTATGTCTACGTTGCGGCTGACGATGCGCTCGAGGTGGTGGCGGCAACCGAACGCAGCGAGCCGCAGGCGGTAATCGGCAGCACGCTTCATCGCATCGTCTATCCGGATAACTACAAAAAGCATGTTGACGGCGGCAGCGAACTCAAGACCTTCTACGAACATGTGGGGAATCCGCGGGTGTTGCAGGTGCAACTGCGTGGAGAGTATGCCTACGTGGCCGCCGGCGAGGGGGGCCTGCGCGTCTATGACGTGGCCCAAATCGACCAGAAGGGATTTTCGGAACGGATAACCACCGCGCCGGTCTCGCGTTTTGGACAGAAGTTTTGGGTAAAGACAAAGTTTGCGACGGCGGTT
>DATKIS010000738.1:0-4365 GCA_035543975.1 Pyrinomonadaceae bacterium | reverse complement strand
ATTCCGCTTGAAGTCGCAGGTGAAATGGGTGGGCAAAACGCATAAGAAAGAGGGCACCCGTTGCTGGGTTACCCTCTTTCTCTTGGGGTGAGGAAGTCGAACTTCAAGTAAAGAGCAGTGTGTGGGAGCCTCCTCTTATTGAAGTGACGCAGGTCTCGATGGCAGTTAGCTTCCGTCTCGAAGCTGGTTAGTCCGACCCGCCTTGGCCTTGCCATTCCCGGCGCCTCGCCAATCAACCAGGACGCCAACCCTGGTACCCGCCGCTTTTGACTTAGCCCTCGGAGACGCGTTTACCTTCCGCTCGCGCACCTCTGCTTGATCGTTTCCTGAATTTCTCTGCATCGCGTCTTTACTAACTGACATTCTCTTTCTCCTTATTGAGTCAAGGTGCGAGTGCCGCAGTCACCCAACACTTCCCATTTAAGCCGGGCGCGATTTGAGTCTTTCACATACGTCACGCCTGCATGCCGACATCCAACCAGAGGGGTGCGGAGCTTTCGAGGAGGAACAATGGAAAGGTAATATGAATCCTTCCGCCATAACCAACCTGCAGCATCGACTGCTGCTTTAGTCCACTTCCCAACTTTTCAATACCGACGAGACTTTCTTCGTCCAACTATTATGTCCGGGTTTGCGAAACCTTACAGGCGGTGTTTTCGGGAGAAAGCACCCCCACTCCGAAGGCGACAGTCAGGGACTTCAAACGACTTGGCCCAGCCAACCGTCAGATCGCACGCATGAGTGCAGCGACGCATACCTTTCGGGCAGCAAGAGAATCACTGGAATATTTGTCTGGTTCTATGGACTGGCTTGATGAGGCAAATCTGAGCGGTTCCGCTACTCGGACCAAGCTAACGGCAGCATCTGCCGATACCTGGGCGCATAGAAGTGGGCAGTGGTATGGACGAATCGCGAGCGTTGAGAATTTAGGGATTGTCTGTGACTTGAAAGTCGTAGGCGCCCACCAGTTCAGCTCCGCCCGTGGTACCGACTCCAAACAGTTGCATTAGGTAGGTGCCGCGCGTCAAAAGATTAGAGGGAATTCGGAGGAGTACTACTTTACCAGCGGAGGTGCTTGCGATGTGCAGGTCGTTGATGGTGAAGGATTCCGAGGAGTCCGCCTTTTTTAGCAGGGCGCGATACGCCGGGTACTGTTCACCTGACATGACCAGTTGCAATTCCACTAAGACCCCGTTACCAGGCGATCTTAGCTTCCTCGAAGAGCTGGCTCCGCGAACCGATAAAGGCGGCAGCACTACGGTAACCACCTGCTTCCCGCCTGTTTCGGCCTGGCTATTAATACTCGCCAGCTCTTGCTCGATTATGGAGCGGCGGGTTTCCGCCTGCTCGCTAAGATCGCGGGTTCGGCGGAATTCGTTCAGCCTTAAGATACCGAGACTAATCACAATCAGCAGAGCTGCGGCCACCGGCAGCAAGATAAATGGGTTTCGCAGATTGAACCAACGACCGGTCCTCCCTAATCCCCCACCAGGGGAAACATCTGCGTCGCGGGGCGATACTGGAAGTAAAGGTCTGCCCAGAGCATACTTCTTCAACGACCTGGCAATGCGCACTTTTTGTTGCTGTTGAGGGGTCGCCAGAAAATAGCTCTGAAATTTCCGGCGCTCCTGATCGCTGAGAAGGTCATCAAGATAGTCGTCGATTAACTCGTCCTCAGCAATCATGACGCGCTCTCTATACTCAGGGTCCAATAAAAAGGACTCTTCGACTTGCTTTTGTTCCGTTTCAAGCAAATCCCCGAGCAGATATCGTCGGCCCACGTTTTTATGTTGAGGGTTTTCCATACCTTAGGCGCTCAGTAAAAGTTTGGTGTTGGTAACAAAGAATCGCTCACACCTCATCAATAATGAATATCGGCTCAAT
Organism: Pyrinomonadaceae bacterium; assembly: GCA_035543975.1. Taxonomy (GTDB): domain Bacteria; phylum Acidobacteriota; class Blastocatellia; order Pyrinomonadales; family Pyrinomonadaceae; genus PSRF01. Next base: position 2,481 of record DATKIS010000738.1, on the reverse strand, counting down.
CCATTTCGACCCGGCATCAATTCATTTCTGAAATTTTCCGAGACAGTCTTCGATGCACTTCTCCAACCGAGCTCGAATTCGATAAACCCGGACCCTCAACGCGTTGAGATCAACGTTCATTTCCCGTGCCAGGACTTTGCGATGATCGATTTTCGCCTGCTTATCTTCCTGATAGTAAGAGAGTATTAAGGCCCGCTCATCAGGCTCAAGCTTCTGGAGGCAGCGATCCAGGCATTCAAACTCGACCTCGGTGCTTTCCGCCGAATCATCAGGCTCGCTAATCAAGTCAGTTCTCTCTTCGTCCAGGGGAACCTGCAATAGCTTCTTTCGGCCACATTCCATCATTAATTTATTAGCGACGTTATAAAAATACAAAATCGGATCGCCAATATATGTCGATTGGATTCTTTTGACGTTCCGCGCCACTCGATTAATGGTCTCGTCCGCCATCTCATCGGCGTCACTAAAACCGCGATAGAGGAATATCTTGGTCAAGCTTCGCCGAATGCCTTCATAACGCCCGCCGCCTGAATCGCGATCTGCCCCCAGCCACGCCAGGAGCGCCTCAAAGTCTTCCTCGTTTATGTACCGTTCTTTGGCCATCGTGAGAACCTATGACAACCGGTGCCAGCCGTCTAACTGTTGTGCCCCTAAGGCAACGGCGATGTCGTGGGCTCGACCTTTGGCGCCTGTCAACCAGCGAAACCAGGGTTGCAGATAGTACAGTAGACATCGCGTATGCAAAAGTCTGAGCATTGCCGAGATTTATGTAATCTTTCTATTTCCTTTGCATAATCGTCAGAAGGAATTCGAGTAACTGATTTACCTCGCCAAAAAATTTAATCAAGGGCTATTGAGTGTCTGCTCGTTAGTCACTGGGTTTAGTAACAAGCTCATCAGCAGGAAGCATCAACGTTTCGCGTTCGCCAACTCAACCAGTACCGGAATTCCGAATCGACTTCATGAATCGCCCGCCAGTCGCACGCCTGCAGCGCTGTTTGAATGAACAACTCGCACCAGTGACCTCATGAGTCGACAAGCATTGACGACTCCTGATAGAGCCTGGGCCTATCTATCCTGGCCCATTTGGCTTGCCAGGAACTCTTCTAATCTGCTCGGAGTTTGTTCATTCGCGGCGCCATCCGTTCGAGCGCCTTCGCCTCCCAGGTGATTGCCTTTAGCATCCGAAAGGGCCGTCCGTCCCGACCTCGAGACGTATACCACTGCCCTGGACCGAAAGAGTTTGGTTGTGCTCCTGATACTCGACGTCTCAAATACTGTGGTCTGGCTCTCGAACCTTTCCTCTGTTCTTTCCCAGACTAAGTCGGCGCGAGTCTCGCCGCGAGAGGCCCGCTCGTCGTGGGACTCGCGGGCATGCCGATGAGTCGAAGCAAGGCTCGAGGGGCTGACTTCCTGGCCACTGAGATTGGTATCTGCCTGAGGGAATGGATCGTTTTCACTAATCCCGTCGCGAATGAAGAGTTCGATTCCCTGGGTGCGCGGCATCTTGGTTAGACCAAGTTCCGCTTTGGCTGATTCAAATGCTTCTTTGATGGTTCTGCCAAATCCAAGCGCGCGATAAAATGCGCCGGCAAAAGCCACCGCCGCTTTGTCACCGATTCCCTTGCCCGTGCCGACGGAGTAGTCAATTACTTCAGCGATGGAACGGGCCTGCGTCCTGGTAAAGCAAGCATTCAGCAAAACCAATCGCACATGGTTTTTATACAGGGCTAACACCTCCACCAGGCCTTCCCTATCAACCTCCTTTCCTCGGCCGGCCGTGCCACCGAGAATGAGCTTATGCTTCTTGCTCGCGTGCCCGCTGAAGTGAACGATGTTGGGTTTATACATTAATAAGAGCCGCTGAAGGTCGGCCGTCCTGATGGCCGTGTGTCTGTACAGTTCGAACCGGTCGCGGTACGGCCCTTCCTGAATCCTTTCAAACACCTCTCGCGCTTCTTCATCCACGAGAATTCGGCTGGTGGTCCACGGATTTGCTGACAGGAACAGTATTCGAATTTTTTCCATTATCTTGTGTCCTCGGTTAATAGAAATAAGTCTCTGATCTGGAATACTCAATCGCCGTTAGCAAATTAACGATCACTATCCTGGCCAGGGCGCTGCTTAACGCTGAACGCCCGGGCGAACCGCAATTCATGGTTCGTGTAATCCTCTACACTACGTGGCGCAGAAATGAGCGGGATCTCGTCACCTCGTCGGAAGTTCTTTTGGGGTTATGGCTAGGGCTAAGGAGAGGGTACCAACAGACTAGGTTTCTTTAGTCAATTGGGCCCACGCTTACCGAAGCAAGTAATGGGAAACAGGACGGCCTAGCGGACTCACCCCAGCTGATTGGCCTTCGATAGGAGGAACTATTTGCGCAGAGAGGATAGCCAGATCACCATGGACTGACCTTACCGAGAACGCGCGACAGACAGGGCAACATTTTCATTCTCACCAATGAGCATGCGTGGATTCTGC
>DATKIS010000737.1:0-12480 GCA_035543975.1 Pyrinomonadaceae bacterium | reverse complement strand
TCAACGTATTTGTTAATCCAATACTCGATTCCACTGCACACTTTGGAGTGCGGCGGCTTGACGCCGCTTTCGTATTTCGGCGACTCGACGCCGCTCTTCCTTTCCCCGTACGACTACCACGAAGGATCCTCTGCGCGGCAGCCGCGCTGTGGTGGCGTGTCGCCGCCGGAGCAAAGCGGCGTCGAGCCGCCGCACTCCAAAGTCTAATCAAGGTACCTCTGACCGCCATCGCAAAGAATGGTCACCACTACAGAACCTGCAGGCAGCTTCTCAGCCAATCGGAGCGCTGCAAAAACATTAGCACCGGAACTTGTGCCTACCAGCAACCCCTCCTCCAGCGCCAGTCGCCGCACCATCTCCTGCGCATCCTCAGTGGAGACCTCTACGCTTTCATCCGCCAGCCGCCCGTCATAGATGCCCGGCACCTTAGCGGTCGCCATGTGTTTCAAGCCTTCGAGTCCGTGCAGGGGCGAATCCGGCTGCATCGAGATGGCCCTGATTAACGGATTGAATTCCTTCAATCTTCGAGTGGTCCCCACAAAGGTACCTGAAGTTCCGAGACCGGCTATGAAATGTGTGATCCGGCCTTCAGTCTGGTCCCAGATTTCCCGAGCTGTGCTGTCGTAATGCGCCCGCCAGTTGGCCGGATTGTTGTACTGGTCCGGATAGAAATACCTGTCGGGTTCATTCTCAAACATCTGCCGGGCCACGAGCTGAGCACCGTCAGTGGAAAGCAGCGGATCGGTCTCAACCAACTCCACGCCAAACTGGCGCAGGATCTGTTTCCGCTGCGAGCCTGCGTTCTGTGGCAGACAGATCGTGACGGGATAGGAACGCGCCGCCGCAATCATAGCGTAGGCGATCCCGGTGTTCCCGCTGGTCGCATCCAGGATGGTCATTCCAGGTCGCAGCCGGCCGTTTCGCTCGCCCTCAAGGATCATCGCGAGTGCTGCCCGGTCCTTTACCGAGCCCCCCGGATTCAAGTACTCAGCTTTCCCAAGAACCGCGACCGGCAAGCCGGCGGTGATTCGACGAAGACGAATCAAGGGCGTGTTGCCGATGTTTGATTCGATCGTGTCACCCGGTCGCAAAGAAGGCGGTAAGCAACTCGCTGGTTCCAACAGTGTACTGGTCATAATCGCTTAACTTCTGAACAAGTGCGTCAACCCTTTGGAGTGCGGCGGCTTGACGCCGCTTTTGGCGCTGCTTGCCGCCGCTTGCTGGAGTAGAAATCAAGTTGTTCGTCTGCGCTAGCGGCGCCGAGCCGGACGAATAGCAAATTGGCGTCAAGTCCCCGGCGGGCAGCCGCGCTGGCGTGGCGTGCCGCCGCACTCCAAACGACAAACTGAAAGTGTGTCGGACATAAAAACAAAACCGGGCGCGAACTGTAATTCGCGACCGGCTTTCGAAAGCTCCTGCTGCGCTGGTTCTACATCACTCGCCGCCACGCCGCTGAAGCTCCGTCCGATCGCGTCCTGTACAACAGGCGCAACCGAAGCAACAGCAACAATGATGATACCAGGCGTTGTTCATAATTAATTGTTCGGCAGCGAAACTATGGCAAGTCACAGAAAATCTGTCAAGCCAGCCTGCTTCCTCCGCCTCGGAGGGTCCCGTTTTTCATGACATCTCCGGGGGTCGCCATTTGAAAAGTTGCAGGGGGCGGCAATACGTGGCCGCCTAATAAACTTCTCTCAAGATGGAGCTAAGCGCGACGAGGGGTGGCCACGGATTGCCACCCCTACGATCGTGCCTTAGAACCGCCTTGCCTTAGAACTTGAACCGAATGGCAAGCTGCATTTGCCGCTCGCCCAGGAACGTGCGGGCCGCGCCAAAAGGCGTGGTGGCCGCCGGATTAGTTAGCACCGTTGCGGAGTTGCTCGCAATTCCGTAACGGCCGGTGTTTACGGTGGCGATGTTTGAGCGATTGAACAGATTGAAAGCCTCTCCAATCAAACTCAGATTGTAGCGCTCGCCAAAGATGAACGACTTGGTGACCCGCGCATCGAAAATGTAAATGCTGGGCGTCGTAAACTGGTTGCGGCTGGTGCCGGGGACACGGTCAGTCGCGGCATTTCCGTCGCGGTTTGCATCGCCGGCAATCAAGGCGGAATACGCAAAGCCTGACTGCAGAGTCATGATGCCGGACAGGGTCCAGTCGCTCAGGAACGCGCGGGCGAGAGCCCCGTCACCTGCTTTGCCAAATTCATAAACCGGGCTGAAGACCAACCGATGCCGAATATCGAGATCGCTTCGTCCGTAGTCACCTCTGATGTTGAGATTGTTTTCCAAACCCTTAACGTCGTCGGTACCAACCACGACCATAGTTTGATCTGGCTTGTCGTCTTTGGTGTCTGAGAGCGTATAAGCGGCGATGAACTGAAAGCCGCGGGTGAAGCGGCGCTTTAGCTCCAGAGCTAGCCCGTGATACTTCGAGCGAGCCGAGCTCTCAAACAAGCTGATGCGCGTAAAGGCCGCTATGGGCCGGGCGGCGGGATGACGCAACACAGTGAACGTTTGACCGGCAGGGTCGGTCAACACCGTGGACACCGGATCGCTCAGATTAACGTCGCGCGTCCGCGAGAGATTGGTGCCGCGGAAGAAAAGGTAGGTGGCCGACAAACTTGTATTCGAAAAGAGCTCGTGCTCGACGCCGAACCGGCCTTGATGCACTGCCGGCTGTTCGTAGCCTTTCTCAAAGAGATAGAGACTCGGAGTTTGTGCTCCCGTGGCCGGCGCCGCCGTAAAGATAGCCGGGTAGGTCAGACACGGATTAGGTACCAGGGTGCAGTTCAGCGTCACGCCCGTCACTTGTATACCGTTTTGCGAGTGGGACGTTCCCAGCATGATCGCGGTCGTGCGGCCGTAGAAGATGCCGTAGCCGCCGCGAATCACGGTCTTATCGCTGAGTGCATAACTAAAACCAGCTCGGGGCGCAAAGTTGTTCCGATCGCGAACCGGCGTCGTGGTGTTCAACCCCAGGGCAGCCAACGACGCGTTGGGATTGTTGACCGTTGGCTTGGCCAAATCCTGCAGGTCATAACGCAGCCCCAGATTCACTGTCAGTTTGGGATTAACGCGCCAATCGTCCTGGGCGAAGAAGCTGTACTCGTTCAGATCCGGATAGGTGGTTGCGCCTGAGGTGCCCTGGCCAGCTAAGAGCGGGGGCTAGCCCACCTTTCCGACCTGAACTGTCCCGAGTTGCGCGTATGATCTCCACCCGAGAGAATTTCAAGGCGATTCAATCCAGCAAGTCAAAGAGTCTCGGTGTTAGGCAGGCGGACTTGCCCGCGCTTTCCTTTAGCGAGAACCACTTCTTTTGTAGTTGGAAGTTACCTGCGTTTAAGGTGCAGTCGGTGTTCCGGCGGCGGGTTTCAAGAGCGAAGCTAAGCGTCCGCCACCCATTGATTGCAGGATGCTCATCACACCCATGTAGCCGAAACCACCGAAGAACAGCAGCAGGAAAGGAACCGTCCCCCACATACTCATCCGGATCGCGTAGAGAATCGCCAGCAGGAAGTAAACCGAAAAGCCGAGTTCGAGTAGCGGCAGCCAGCCTCGCTTGCGCTTGTACTTCTTCTTCTTCCAGGTCTCGTCTTTCGTTTTTTCCACGCTGTACTTAGGTGTCCGAATGAAATCGCTCTTTATCCCAAACAGCGCTTCGAGCACGGCGCGCGCATTTGAAAACGCCAAACCAAGACCCAGTGCCATCACCAGCGGCAGATGCAACAAACGCGGCGCCCGCTTTTTGTCGAGATACCAGACTGCGGTTCCGTAGAACAGAAAGACAGAGATTGACGAAAAGAACAGCAACGGCAGATCCAGAACCATCAAGTGATAGAAAGGTTGATTGTACCGAACCAGCAGGAGGGGAAACTGTAGAAAACTGGCCACGATCATCAGCGGGTAACTGATATTGCCAGTTAACCTGAAAAACATTTCCAGCCTGACGCGCATCGGTAGCTTCGATCCCCAAATGCGCGGGTAAAGTTTGAGACCCACTTGCATTACGCCCTTGGCCCAACGTCTTTGCTGGGCCTTGAAAGCGTTGATCTCGACCGGGATTTCCGCCGGCGCATCTTCATCCAGCAGGTAGACAAATTTCCAGCCCATCAGTTGAGCACGGAAACTAAGGTCGGTGTCCTCAGTCAGGGTGTCGTGTTGCCAGCCACCGCTCATCGCGATTGCTTGACGTCGCCAGATGCCGGCGGTGCCGTTGAAGTTGAAAAAACCACCGGTGCGATTGCGCGTAGTTTGTTCCACGACGAAGTGGCCATCAAGCATGATGGTCTGCAATCGCGTCAGCAGGTTGTAGTCGCCATTGATGTGTGACCACCGCATTTGCGCGCAGCCGACCATCGGGTCAGTAAAGAAGTCGACCAGCTTGCGTAAGCAGTCCGGCTTGGGGACAAAGTCAGCGTCAAAGATCGCCAGCAGTTCACCCTTGGCAGACTTCAGTCCGTTCTCTAGCGCGCCGGCCTTAAACCCGGTGCGATCGGTCCGATGGATATACTCAATATCAAACCCTTGCGCGATATAAGTGTCCACCGTTTCGCGTGCGATCTTGGTCGTCTCGTCGGTCGAGTCGTCGAGCACCTGAATCTGAAACTTCTCGCGCGGGTAGTCGATCTCGGTAATGGCTTTGACCAGTCGCTGCGTAACGTACATCTCATTGAAGAGTGGGAGCTGGACCGTGATGTACGGCAGGTCGTCTTCGCCGAATTTGCCCAAAGGTTGAGGAACGAATTTGCGGTAGCGCCAGAAGTCGATGACCTGCTTTACGCGATACGCACCGTAGATAGCCAGAACGGTCAGAATGGTGAAATAAAGGATGAGAACAACCCAATCGAAGGTATCCAACTGATAAAGCGGACTGATGTTCCCCCAGGTCTTGTTGACGCCGTCATGGAAGTAGAGGCTAAAAATCTCGTCTGGTGTGGGGCCGATGGGTTCTGGCCAGGGGGTTGGTGCGGGAACGCTCTGAAAAAAAAGTGCCATGATATTGCGAAATCGGTCCTTAGAATCTAAAGCGCCGTCAAAAATCCTGGGACGGCGCGGAGGGATTCTAACCTGAAGGACGTGCCAACACGAAACCGGGTGAGCGAGTCGTAGATGGTTGAGTGAGGAGATAATCCGCTGACTCACACCAGGCACACTATCTCGCTTCTTCGTGAAAGCCGCATCACATCGCGGATCGTGCTTCCTTCGACCTAAATGCGGCGATCTGGTGCGCTGTAATCGCTCGGGGCTGACGCCCGACTTGAAAACGATTCGGTGGTTGCAATTCGTGGCTCTTTACTCACCACCCCGTTCGCTATAGGACCGCTGCCCCGCTTCCAGCTACGCAGGCTCAGATCCAGCAGGCCCGGCATGATATAGAACACCGCCACCGCACCCAGGAGCGAGCCGGTGAGCAGGCGCGATGTATGAGAGTTATGCCAGAGTCCGGTGAATTCGATGGCGAAATCAATGGCCAAGGGGGCGGCGGCCAGGAACAGCCACTTTCGTGCCGGCGGCTGAATGTTTCTGAGTGATCGAACCAGCGGATAAAGAACGCTGGCCCCCGCAAAGCCGGCATAAATGCCGGTACAACGAGCACACACGGCGAAGGGATGGCCCTTGATGAAATACGAGCGCTCGGGTAGCTGGTGACAAAGGTGACTAAATGTTTGGTAGATGGTGGCAGCCAACTGACCACGACCGCCGGCGAGAGCAAGCGGAGCACCAACGATGGTCGCAAGCACCACCAGGGAACCGCCAGCCACCAGCAACCACATTATTACCGGACGGCTGCTCTTTTCTGTTTGTGGGATGTATTCAGTTGGAGGGGCGTACATCTTGGAATGCGGAATTGCGATTGCGGATTTCGGATTCTTCGGTTACGTCGCCGAATTTCGGTTCCGTTGGAAAAACCAATCCGCATTCCGCAATTCGAAATCTAAAATCGAATAACTGTGTCCGGTCCACCCTCAATATGCAGCGTATCGACAAAGCGAATGTGCCGCGACTCGGTCGTCATCACCACCGAGTGGGTTCGCTTACCGGCTCCGAAGAACCTGACGCCTTTCAACAAGGCGCCGTCCGTGACCCCAGTCGCTGCAAAGATAATCTTGCGTCCCGGCGCCAGGTCGTTGGTATCGTAAATCTTGTTGGGGTCGGTGATCCCCATCGACTGCATGCGCTCAATCACTTCCTCCCTGGGCGGAACCTTCGACTTATCGACCCCCAGCTTGTCGGGATCGAAGATCAACCTTGCCTGTATCTCGCCGTTTAAGCACTTCATCGCCGCAGCCGTAATCACGCCCTCCGGCGCGCCACCGATCCCTACGAGGGCATGAATGTTTGTTCCGGCCACCGCGGCGGAGATGCCCGCAGAAAGATCGCCGTCTCCAATCAGCCTGATGCGGGCCCCGGCTTCGCGCACGTCGGAAATCAGTTTTTGATGTCGGGAACGATCAAGAACAATCACGGTCAGGTCTTCGACGTCGCGGCCCAGACGCCGGGCGATATTCTTGAGGTTGTCTTTGACCGGGGCGTCGAGATCCACCACGCCGCGCGAAGATGGCCCCACCACGATCTTGTCCATATAAAGGTCAGGCGCATTCAGCAGTCCGCCGCGTTCGGCCGCTGCCAGCACCGCGATGGCGTTGTTGGCGCCGAGAGCGCAGAGGTTCGTGCCCTCCAAGGGATCGACGGCAATATCAACTTCGGGACAGGATTCGGCCACTTCTTCACTGACACCAAAGCCGCCGCCAACCTCCTCGCCAATGTAGAGCATCGGCGCCTCATCGCGTTCGCCCTCGCCGATTACGATCCGGCCGCGCATTGGCACCGTGTCCATCACCTCCCGCATCGCCTCGACAGCGACATGGTCGGAATATTTACGGTCGCCCTGACCCATCGTGCGCGCCGCCGCAATAGCCGCTGCTTCGCATACGCGCAGGAAATCCAGAGACAGCTCGCGCTCGGTCTTTAACTCGTGGCCCATCTTTTCAGGTCTCCCGGAATCGGATTTTGTTGACGGCGGACCCCACCTGACATGGCCGGCCCGCGATGAAGAAGTGCGGCCTCATACTAACAGAGCAGTTCAATTATTTGTAGCTTGCAGGGGAACCGAGGAAGCGCCCCCGCGCGCGCCGTCTCATTGATACCTCCGAGCCCTCCCTGACGGTCGGGCTATGGCCCCGGCACCCGCTGTTCCTGACATTCAAGGTGCCTGGTCGTCCTTCAGACTGTCGGTCGAGCAATCATTGTTAGGCGGCGATACTAAAAGGCGGTTAGAATGCGCCCGACTACAAGCTTCGGTCCTCAAGTCCTTAGGAGAAACTGGATGGCTACACTGCTAATCGTCGATGACGATACCCTCATCCGCGATACCCTTCACGAACTTCTGTCTGCCTCACACGAGTGTCACACCGCCGATCGCGCCGAACAGGCACTGGCTTACCTCGAGATCGAAACCTATGCCGCTGTGCTCACCGACCTTTCCATGCCGGGGCTGAGCGGCCGCGAGCTGCTCAACTATGTTCAGGAGAAGCATCCGTCCACTCCGGTGATTGTGATATCCGGCATGCCGGAAGGTGGCTATGGGCAAGAGGTCATAGACATGGGCGCCTTTGCCTTTTTCAACAAGCCCTTCAAACTGGAAGAGATTGAAGACGCGGTGGAGCGGGCTATCGCCCATCATCAGGAACTCACCAGTCCCAACCAACCAGAAGCCTAACCAGAGATACAATCCTCGGCCGACGACGACGCTGTTTCAAACTGAGAAACCGTCCGGCCCAGTCGGCAAAAAGGCACTGCTTACTCCCGCAACGCTCCCTTAAGATGGCGGCGGTCCGGATTGACTTGCCTTCCGAACTCGGGTAGAACGTCCGCAATAACCCAACCCATAACCCATATAGACTTGGAGGCACTCATGTCTGCTGCAATCCAGCCCGGTTCCATCAACGAAGAAAAGATGAATCAGTTCTTAGGCAAAGTGGTGGGCGATTTTGGCGCCGCACTTAGCTCGTCGCTGGTGTACATCGGCCAGAAAGTCGGACTGTACAAGGCACTGGCCGACGGTGTCGCCGTCACTCCTGCTGAACTCGCCGAGAAAACTTCCACCAATGAACGTTATGTGCGCGAGTGGCTGATCAATCAGGCAGCCAGCGGCTACGTCGATTACCACAGCGAAACCGGCCTCTACTCGCTGGCGCCCGAACAGGCAACGGCGCTCACTGACGAAAGCAGTCCCTTCTACGTCGGTGGCGGATTCTACGTAGTGAAGGCCATGACACAGGCCGTGTCGCGGATTGAAGAATACTTTAAGAACGGCGGCGGCATGCTCTGGGGCGATCATGATCCGGATCTCTTTGTGGGCACCGAGCGTTTCTTCCGCCCCGGTTACGCGGCCCACCTGATTGCCTCCTGGATTCCCGCACTCACGGGCATCGAAGAGAAACTAAAAGCAGGCGGGAAGGTTGCGGACATCGGCTGCGGCCACGGTTCGTCAACCATCATCATGGCCAAGGCTTATCCCAACTCGCGCTTCTGGGGCTTCGACAATCATGAAAAGTCTATCGAGACTGCCCGCCAGCGCGCTAAAGACGCCGGCGTTTCTGATCGAGTTACTTTTGAAGTGTCCAACGCGAGCGAGCTGCCCGATCATCAATACGACATGGTCGCGTTTTTTGACTGCCTTCACGACATGGGTGATCCCGTCGGAGCGTGCAAGCGTGCGGCTGAAGTCCTGGCGCCGGCCGGCAGCGCGTTGATAGTCGAACCAATGGCCGGGGACACTGTTGAGGAAAATTTCAACATCATCGGCCGGACTTTCGCGGGAGCTTCCACGCTTTGCTGCACCTCCAACTCGTTGGCCCTGGGTGGTCCAGCCCTGGGCGCAGTGGCGCCCGAGTCAGCAATTAAAGAGGTGGTGTTGGTGGCTGGGTTCAGCGAATTTCGACGAGCGACGGAGACACCCTTCAATCGCATCTTCGAAGCACGGAAGTAATAAGCTTTGTCTCAAAAGAAACTGAGCCCGAAATCTGTGCCCCGTGGCGCCGCTGAGCAGCGGGTGAATTTAGCCCGGCCGGGTAAGGAGGGCCTTCGGCTTCCTGTCGCGTTAGCGACGACCTCGGGAACCCAGCGATCAAGGATCAACACCCTGGAGCGGCGCCAGCCCATCTCTGTGACCCTTTCAGGGTCAAAATAAAAAGGCCTTCTGATCCGGGGGTATCGCCGCGCTCAACCCCCGGCTACTATCTCTCAGCCCTACGGGCTGCCTCGGTGTTATGCCGGGTATGTGATCTACTTGATGCGTCAAGTATGTCATTACCCTTGAAGGGCCGGGCTAAACTCGGTAACCGCTGCCCGGCGAATGCCGGACTCACTCACTTTCTGAGGCAAAGCCAATGTAATGCCTCTTTAATGCGGGTTATCTGATGGATATGTCTCAAAAGATCTTCGGCTTGTCAGCTGAAACGGCCCTCCGGCTCTTTCCGCTGATCATGTTCGCGCTCTGGCTGGGTGTGCTACTGACGTCGACAGACGTCCACGCTCAAGGAGAGAGGCGGCTCGAAACCAGAATCCCAGCTAACGTGCCAATCAAGGTCAGCATCAAACCGGAGAAAGAGGCCGGATTCAGGGATTTGCAGAACGAGCGGTGGGTGCGGGAGTTTGAACTTGAGGTGCTGAATACCGGACCCAAGCCAATCTACTTTCTTTTCATATACCTGATTACCGATGTCAGCGCCGGCGGAGAGCCTCTGATGTTCTCGCTGGTTCACGGCAGACCCGAACTGGGAGGTGTCATTAACAAAGCTCAGCCGGGCGATATACCCATCAAGCCCGGAGAAAAGGTCGCCCTCAAAATTCATCCTCGCCAGGTTCCACTCTGGGAGCGCAGGGTGCGAGAGAAAACGCATCCGGACGCGTCAAGAATGAGGACCAAACTCGAGTTGGTGAGTTTCGGCGACGGCAGCGGCTACATAGGAAATATTCCATACCCACCTGGAGCCGGGCGGCCACCAGTCTTAGATGATCGTCTGCATCGACGCCCAAAGGTAAAAGCGTCAGAGTCCTCAATAGCCCGTCGGTAGTGTGGTGTCCCTAAAGTTCGATTAACAACTCTGAGGCCGAAGTTGCGCGGCCGCAGGTCCGAAGGACCGGGAGTTAATAGCCACGTCCGTGAGGGCGTGGGAATCAAGGACCATAACGTCCGAGGCCCGCAGGGGCCGACACTAGTTGGGGTGGGAATCGAGCTTTAATTCGTTGGCGTCGCTTTGAGACTCGCGATCATCTGCGTCACCTGTGCAGCATTGGGCGCCTCAGGCAGGTCCTTCAAATACTGCTCAAAAGCCATTCGGGCTTGCGGAAACTTCTTCTGGGAATAATAGAGATGACCAAGCAGCAGTTGCGCGCCCGCAACTGACGCTCCCCCCAACTCGTAGGCGCGTAACAACTCACGTTCGGCCCGCTCGGCTTGTTGTAATTGCATCAGCGCGCCACCGAGATGCATGTGGGCATTCGGAATGTTGGTGGGACTCAGGGCAATCGCTTTGTCGAATTCGGAAACTGCTTCGGTAAACTTCCCCTGACGGTTTAGCCCAAAGCCCAGCTTGAAATGCACGGTCGCCGCCGTTGCCGGCGGCAGATCTTTGAGTTGAAGGATCGGGAGATAGATTTTCTCGGCTTCAACCACCTCGCCGGCGCCACTCAAAGCATTTGCGTAAGCCACGCGTACATCGAGCGTCCCGTGATTCTCCTCATAAAGAGGCGCGAGGATCTCAATTGCCTCCTTGAATTTCTCCTGCCGGTTTAGCACCAGACCGAGATTCATGCGCGGATAAAAATAGCGCCTGCTGATATCGGCAGCCTTTCTGAAGGCGGCCGCGGCCTCGTCGAGCCGGTCGAGCTTCATGAAGATCACGCCGAGATCGTTGTAGGCCCTCACGTATTCCGGATAAAGACTGATCGCTTCCTGCAACTCCTTGATTCCGTTGTCCACCTTGCCTGCGCCAATCAATCCCATTGCTTTCTTGTAAGCAGCTTGCGCTTTCTGAGGCACGTTCTTTTCAAAGTTCGTAACGTCCAGGACTTCATTGACAGGCTTTTTGCCGGAGCCGGTGAAGGGCTTGAGAAAGATAGTTAGGTAGACTGGTTGGTTTCGGTAGACGATTAGATTTGCCGTGGTCGTATCGTAGGTTAGTCCGTCGCTTTCAATAGTGATCATGTAGTTTACTGAGGGTGTCCGGGGATCGTGTAGCAGGAATTTGCCTTTGGCGTCGGTGAAGCGCGTATCAACGTAGCCATCCTCACTGGTCAAAGCAAGACGGACCACGCCTGGGGGCGGTGCGCCAGAGGGCAAGAAGACTTGAACGCTGGAAGTTAAACCACTCTGAGCGTATGCCACGCCCAGGTGAATGGAGATAATTCCCGCAATGGCAAAAATCCGGAATCCTTTCATACGCTCCATAAACTACCTCCGTACAAGTGAAGGCTCTGGAGGGCACCTTAAACCTTTGGTGTGCATCCCGCTCAAGTCGCCGCCACGCTTTTGTTTTCCGAGGCCTGCCACGGTGGTAACGTTTTACGGGCTGGCTTCTCTTTTTTTAAGCCCAACGCCCAGTCGGCCTGCATGAGGGTGTGAATATCACGCGTGCCTTCGTAAATAATCGCCGCTTTGCAGTTTCGCAGATAACGCTCTACCGGATAGTCGTTTGAATATCCATTTGCGCCGTGGACTTCAATCGCCATTGACGCAGCTTTCTCACTACGCACCGTGGCCTGCCACTTTGCCAGGCTGGTCGCCCGGCCATTGGCCTGTCCGGTGTTCTTCAAGTAGCCGGCGCGCAGACAGAGCAAATGGGACATCTGGTAATCAGCTTCCATCTCGGCGATCTTTTGTTTGACCAGTTGATGATTGGCGATCTTGGTGCCAAACGTCTCGCGCTCCAGCGAATAGGCAACGGACGCATCGCGCGAGGCCCGAATAACTCCGGTGGCGCCGGCAGCCACTGTGTAGCGGCCCTGCTCGAGCGCAAACATCGCAATCTTGAAACCCTCGCCCTCTTCACCCACCAGGTTGTCCTTCGGCACGCGCACGTCCTGCAGCGAGAAATAACCGGTGTTGCCGGCGCGAATGCCGAGCTTGCCGTGAATCGTCCCCGAACTGAATCCTTTCATTGTGCGTTCGACGATGAAGCAAGACATACCGCTGTGATCGCGCTGGCGACGCTTCTCTTCATCGGTCCAGCAAAAGAAAAGAAAGTTGTCGGCCACGTCAGCCAGGCTAATCCACATCTTTTCGCCGTTGAGCACATACTCGTCACCTTCGCGCCGCGCGGTTGAGCGCGAGCCCACCACGTCCGACCCGGCGCCCGGTTCCGTGAGTCCATAAGTAGCAATCTTGTCGCCCTTCGCCTGCGGCACAAGATACTTTTGCTTCTGCTCTTCGGTGCCCCAGGTGTAGAGCGTCAAGGAATTGAGTCCGGTATG
>DATKIS010000736.1:0-2023 GCA_035543975.1 Pyrinomonadaceae bacterium | reverse complement strand
GGTTTGGGCCGGGCCCCGCGATAAAAGTTCTCGTCCAATTGGCCAAAGTTGCTGATCTTGATGTTAGGGAAATTGCTCTCCTTTGACTTGGCAGAAGAGAGTGCGGAAAACGTGAAAACCAGCGTGAGGGTCGCAATTACGCTCAGGGAAGACTTGCTAATAAATTTCATCTTAAAACTCCTCTTAATAGGTTCCATCCGCCTTGTTTTGATAGCCAGCGCCCGATCAACGAACGAGGGCCTTTTCCCGCAGCCTGGTACGACTGCTTTAATCTCACCATTAGTCCTAACTGTCGGGGGATTGCTTTGGTTTTAGCCCCATCCTGGGGGCCAAAAAGGTAACTACCGGAATGTGGTTACGAACAAAAACCTCACATCAAACAACCATGAGTAAGATTCAAAAATCACCGATTTCGTTGCACAAAACGCTGGTCAATCTGCTGTCCCATTTTAGTCGCGAAAAGGGGCATTTGGCGGGAACGGAAACCAGGGGAACTCATCCACGAAGCAGCACGAAAACGCATTCACTCGGTCTCACACTCTTGTCTTTTTAGCCAGTGTAATTTGCGCAAGGTGCGGATGGTTTGAGGGTGAATTTATCGAAAGTCTTTGATCAGGACGACATCAGACGTGGTAGTTCCGCGGGCGAGGACGAGTTGTTTGCCGTCCGGCGACCACTTGAAGTTGTTAATTTGATCAGTCTTGAAATCAGTCAACGGCTTCGGCGGGGCACCGTCTAACGGAAAAATCCAGATGTTACTGACGCCGCCGCGGGTGTCGATGTAGGAAAGAGAACGGCTGTCCGGCATCCAACGAAAATCGTGAGCTTTGGTGGGCGGGAAATCAAAAACCTTCACTGGCTGGCCACCTTCGAAAGGGATGATTGCGTATCGCCAGGGCGAGTTTGTATCTTCTCGATATTGAAAGGCAATGTACTTTCCGTCAGGGGATATCTCCGGGTTCTCCGAGGCGTACTCAGCCAACTTCGACGTAGCTCCGTCAATGGAGACCTTCCACAATCCCGGCCTGCCTGAGGCGCTGGACTCGTAAACTATCCACTTGGAATCCGGTGAGATGGTTACGTTGAAGTCACTATTGCCACTGGTTAGTTGTTTCGCGTTGCCGCCATCCAGATCCATGCGCCAGAGATTTGGGTGCCCACTGCGTTCAGAGGTGAACACGATGAAGCGACCATCCGGCGTCACTCTACAATCGTAGTTTGTGCCCACATCGATCGTTAACTGCTTCAGGCCGCTGCCGTCTGCGTTCATTATCCAAATATCATCGGCACCGCTCGCCCGCGAGTAAAACACCACTTGGCGGCCATCCGGAGTCCAGGCTAGTCCGTCGGTCCCATCCTGGTTGCTGCCGCCGGATTTGATTAGCACTGCGCTGGCGGCGTCCTTATTGGGGGCTACCCAGATATTGGAAATACGGTTCGACTGCACGGCGACGAGCGCGTTAGTGTCTGCGGTTACACTCATCCCCAGATAGTCGTTAAAGTCGGTCGTGATTCTTCGCGATTCGCCATTGGCGCCAAGATGCCAAATCTGTTGAGCGTAATAGGCGGACGGTTTGTCGGCCCCGAGGACCAGAAAGCCTCCCTGGTCAGGCAGCGCGGCAATGCTTTTGATCTCATACCAGCCGGGGCCGGGAATTGCTTTCATAGTTCCATCGGCAACCTGGACCTCAACGACACTCATGGTTCCGCTGCCGGTTGCATCTCCGCCAATAACACAAGCGATGCTTTTCCCGTCAGCGGACCAGACCGGAGTGGGCTGCCGCCACCAGGGAAATGTTTCCGGTCTCTTTCGTAAGGCTACTATTCGTTCTCCAGTGCCGTCCGCGTTAGCTATCAATAAGGCACTTTCGCCGAGATTGGGGAAGTTGCCACGCACGTATGAGAACTGACGGCCATCTGGGGAATAACTGACTGCTCCATCCGCGTCGTTCAAGAGTTTCTTCTGAGCGCCTCCCAGCACCGGCATCTGATGGAGCACCGCAAGATTGTTACCTTCGACCCT
>DATKIS010000735.1:0-7653 GCA_035543975.1 Pyrinomonadaceae bacterium | reverse complement strand
GACCACCGGCTACTATCTGACAGCCCTTCAGGCTGAGCCCACCCGCGGGGTTCTGTAACGTCCGCGTAGGGGCAATCATTTGATCCATACTGTTTTCACGTTCACAAACTCACGAATGCCGAATTCGCCAAGCTCACGGCCGTAGCCGGAGTTTTTGATGCCGCCAAAGGGCAGGCGCGGATCAGACGCGACCATGCCGTTGATGAAGACGGCGCCGGCTTCGATCTCCTCAACAAAACGCTCCTGTTCCGTTCGGTCGGTCGTCCAGGCTGCGGAACCCAAGCCGAAGCTGGTGGCATTGGCAAGGTCAATGGCTTCATCAATATTATTCACGCGGAAGATCATGGCGACCGGGCCGAAGACTTCCTCGCACGAAGCAGAGGAGTCTGTTGGCACATTCACCAGGACGGTGGGCTCGTAGTAGTTGCCGGCCCGAGCAAGCTTCTTTCCGCCCGTCAGAACAATAGCGCCGGCGGCAACGGAAGCCTTCACCTGGTCGTCCACATCTTTCAGAATCTGTTTAGTGGCGAGTGGGCCAATTTCGGTGGCCTCATCGAGCGGATCCCCTACTCGCAAGGCCTTCATCTCCTCGACAAACCCCCGCTCAAACTCGTCGTAGATTTCGGCTGCCACAATGAAACGCTTGGCCGCAATGCACGACTGCCCGTTGTTAATTGTGCGAGCTTTGACGGCCGTCGTCACCGCCTCAGCCAGGCCGGCAGAAGGCATGACAATGAAAGGATCACTGCCGCCAAGTTCCAACACAGTCTTCTTAATTTGCTTTCCGGCGATGGCGGCGACGCTGCGTCCCGCAGGCTCACTGCCGGTCAGAGTTGCAGCCACCACGCGCCGGTCGTTAAGTATTCGCTCAACCGCATCGGCGCCGACCAGTAAGGATTGAAACGCGCCAACAGGAAATCCGGCTCGACGCAGGATGTCTTCGATGGCCAGCGCACATTGCGGCACGTTGGAAGCATGTTTGAGCAGTCCCACATTCCCAGCCATCAATGCGGGGGCCGCAAAACGGAAGACTTGCCAAAACGGGAAATTCCACGGCATGACCGCCAGCACAGGTCCGAGCGGCTGAAAACGCACGAAACTCTTTGCGGCATTAGTTTCGATCACCTGGTCCGCCAGATGATGCTTTGCGGTTTCGGCATAATACCGGCAAACCCACGCGCACTTCTCGGCCTCGCCGATCGCCCCCTTGATCGGTTTGCCCATTTCAATCGTCATCAACCGGCCAAAGTCAGCTTTCTCCGATTCGAGAATTTCCGCCGCGCGCATCATCCATGCCTCGCGGTCAGCCATAGAGGTGCGACGGTATATGGCAAACGTCTCTGCCGCGCGTCGGAGTCTTTCGTCAATTTGCGGCTCGGTAAGCGAGTCAAAAGTCTTAAGAGTTTCGCCGGTGGCCGGGTTGATTGAAGCGATAGGCATTACTGGGTCTCCCAAACTACAAGCTCTGGCTGCTCTCTGAAATGAATATTTGAATGAAACGCAATCACTATAACTCACCCTATCCAGAATCTACTTCAGCCGTATTCACTTCGTCGGTTGCTTTGCCTAACTCTGTGCCCCCTCCGTGTTCTCGGCGTCTCTGTGGTGGTGTTGCAAAGGCCGCCGGGCCTTACCAGAGGGACACCGAGAACACGGAGCAAGCACAGAGAAAGCCCAGAATAGGCATCCTGCTTCCCCTCCGGGCTTAACAAACATGAAACCAAAATGAGAAACTAATTCGTTACTGCCAACCAACATGGGAAAAGACCAGAACAAGCGTCTTGATAAGTTCGCCATCTCGGCGGCGCTGCAGGAGATCGCGGCCCTCCTTGAGCTGAAGGGTGGAAAGGACCGCTTCAAAGCCCGCGCTTATCAAACCGGGGCGCGGGTGGTTGGCGGCATGTCCGACGACATTGGCGACGTCATACTTCAAAACCGTTTGACCTCAATGCGTGGGATTGGCGATGGGTTGGCTTCCCAGATCGAACAGCTCTATCTCACTGGCGAGTCTTCAGTTTTGCGCGGACTGGAAAAGGAATTTCCGCCCGGCATCATCGAGCTTTCGGCGGTCCCGGGCCTTTCAGTCAGCAAGATCAAAACCCTTCATGAGGCTTTGGGAATCAAGTCGGTTGCCGAACTGAAGGCTGCCGCCGAAGCTGGTGAGATAAGAGCTATCAAAGGCTTTGGTGCGAAAACAGAAGAGAAGTTGCTTGAGACAATCAGCACTCGTCGCCAACGCTCCAAAAACGACGACCGTTTGCATTTGCACCGAGCGGGACAGACCGGGGAACAAATTGCGAGTTACTTAAAGACTTTCCCTGACGTCACAGACGTAGCCCTTGCCGGTTCTTTGCGGCGTTGGAAGGAAACGGTCGGCACCATCCGCCTTGTGGCAACTACCAGGAAGCCCGCCGCCTTAGTCGGACACTTCCTCCGCTTTCCACTCATTGTTGAGGTCATTGAGCAAATGGAGGAGGCCTGCACAGTCCGGCTTTCTGAAGGTGCGCGGGTTTCACTAGTCACTGCGCATCCCTCAGAGTTTGCCCTCGCCTTACTCTCAGAAACCGGATCGAAAGCGCACGTGAACAAGTTGCATCAAATTGCGAGCGATGGGAGCAGCCGTCCGGCCCCACCTGCTAAGCGGGGGAAAAGGGCGGCACGACAAAACGGGGGTGCTGCCGAGTGGCAAACAGAGGAAGACATCTATCACCAGTTGGGCATGCAGTATATTCCGCCCGAGTTGCGCGAAGATCAGGGCGAGATTGAAGCGGCGCTGGCTGGAAAGTTGCCGCAGGACCTGGTTACGCTGGCAGACATTCGCGGCATGGTTCATTGTCACACGACCTATTCCGACGGGAAGAATTCGATTGAGGAAATGGCGCGGGCGGCCGAGGCCATGGGAATGAAATACGTGACGATCACTGACCACTCGCCCACTGCGTTCTATGCCGGTGGAGT
Source organism: Pyrinomonadaceae bacterium (assembly GCA_035543975.1). Taxonomy (GTDB): domain Bacteria; phylum Acidobacteriota; class Blastocatellia; order Pyrinomonadales; family Pyrinomonadaceae; genus PSRF01. The sequence goes on along the minus strand of DATKIS010000735.1, from coordinate 4,695 downwards.
CACTGTGGATCGACTGAAGCGACAGTGGGATGAAATCGATGAAGTGCAGGAGAAGGTCAAGGTCAAGATTCTGCGTGGGACGGAATCCGACATTGTCGCGGACGGCCATCTGGATTACCCGGACAAAATTCTGGAACAGTTTGACGTAATCGTCGCCAGTATCCATTCGCGATATAAGATGGATTCGGCAAAGATGACTAAACGCATTGTCACCGCCATGCGGCAGCCGGTCTTCAAGATTTGGGGACATGCGTTAGGACGGCTAATTCAGCGACGCCCGCCGTTTGAATGTGACGTTGAAAAGATTCTTGATGTCGTTGCCGAATCGCGAGCGGCAATTGAGGTTAATGGTGACCCCTGGCGACTCGATATGGAACCGCGTTGGATCCGCGAGGCCCGAAAGCGAAAGATCAAGTTTGTGATTTCGGTTGACGCGCATTCAACGGGCGCGATGAACAACCTTAAGTATGGAGTGGGCATGGCCCGCCGGGGATGGTTAAGAAAGTCGGAAGTTCTCAATACCCTTGGCGTAAAAGCATTCGTCAATGCGGTGCGGCCTGCCGCCTGAAAAGCAAGCCCCACACGAAGTCGTATCCTTTGGTGGATCAATTACCCCGAGTCCAAAGCTCCCGATCCACGAAACACACTAAAAAAAACGAACCCGCCTAAGTTCTACCTTAGAATATCGTTGCATCGGGAAATCCGGGAGAACCGAGCAACAGAGTCCGCCCACACAATTATGAGCTGTCTATTCTGTGGAATTGTTAATGGAGAGATCAACGCCTCAATAGTTTTTGAGGACGATTTGTCAATTGCTTTTCTCGACCACCGTCCACTTTTTCACGGCCACTGTTTGCTAGTGCCCAGGCACCACTTCGAAACTTTGATCGACTTGCCGGCTGAGTTCATCGGGCCTCTGTTTGAGAATGCCCAACTACTTGCGCGCGCCGTGGAAACTGCCATGGATGCCGAGGGGTCTTTTGTGGCGATGAACAATCGAGTCAGCCAAAGCGTTCCGCATTTACATATCCACGTAGTCCCACGTCGCCGGAAAGATGGTTTGAAGGGTTTTTTTTGGCCGCGAACTAAATATTCGAATCCTGAGCAAATGTTCGCAGTTCGAGAGTTAATTCAGTTAGCGGTCGCCAGGATAAGAAACTCCTTCTAGTGAAAGCACGTTCGCACAAAACTCTCGTTTCGAGTTCGTTCATGAGATTTTGTGGGTGATCCGACGCTCGGGAGGAAAGAACGGTCCACGAAAGTGCACGCAAGTGCACGAAGGAAGCTCAAGCAGTTGTCACTTTTCTGGTGTCAAGTCTTTTTCCCGACATCATGAAAAAATAAAACACATAAAAATTTGATCTTAAAAAACAATGAGCGTATAAACCTCCCTGTCGCGAGGGTCACGGCCTTCGAGACCGACAAAGGGATCGGCAACCGATGTGGTGACACACGGAAGAGGGAATTGACAGGCGGCTGTTAATTCTAAGACGCCCGAGTCGAAGCCGAAAGGCTTTGCTAGAGGAGGCTGAGAGGTCTTCTCGAGCCACGCGGATAAAAACGAGTGGCACCCTTTAGGAAGGACCCGCTGAAGGGGGCGAATGGTTCGGCGCAAGCTGGACTGACGTTGTCGGATCGTAACCGAAGGTGGAGGAAAAGCCACCAGAACAAAAACCTAAAGGCACCGCGTTCGAAAGGATGCGAGAGTTGCGAAAGCGATTCGAGTGCTGACCGAGGATCAAACTGACCGCCAGTTGGTAATCGGGATACAAATCGGCAGCCTAGTGTGTACATGCGAAGCTGCCATCCTTTTAAAAGCCTGGGCTTGATGGTTTCGGCTGGAGAGCTTGGGCGGTTAAATAGGAAACGGATTGCGCTATCTTCAGCTTGCTGAAGGTAGCGTTTTCCGTTTTTGCACACCTGCCCGAAGGCGGTTATTATTTAGTCTCAACCCAATATTTTGTTTTCGCCGCGTGATGCTCCCCCGGTCTCCCTTGAGTCTTGCGCGCCAGCCTCCAAGGAGAGAAAACCAATGAGTGAAGTCAGAATGCAAGAGACTCCAGAATACGCCCCCGGAACTTTTTGTTGGGTGGAATTAGCAACCACCGACGGCGAAGCAGCCAAGAAATTTTATACCGAGTTATTTGGCTGGGGCTTCAACGACCACCCGATGGGACCGGACATGGTTTACACAATGCTCACGCTCGACGGCAAGGATGTAGGGGCGCTTTACAAAATGACCGCCGAGATGACCACCATGGGTATTCCTTCAAACTGGTTGTCATACGCGTCAGTTAACAGTGCGGACGAAAGCGCCGCGAAAGCAAAAGAATTAGGTGCGACCCTGATGAAGGAGCCGCTTGATGTTATGGACGTTGGTCGAATGGCCGTCGTCCAGGACCCTACCGGCGCGGTTTTCGCCATCTGGCAAGCAGGAAATAATAAGGGTGCGGCAGTTGTTAACGCACCGGGCTCGCTTTGTTGGAATGAACTGATGACCACCGACACCGAAAAAGCCGGCGACTTCTACACCGGACTCTTTGGTTGGGGAAAAAACGTCCAGAGCTTTGGGCCCATGGAATACACGATGTTCGTTAATGGCGAGCGACCAGCTGGAGGCATGTTTAAGTTGAGCCCCGAGATGGGACCTATTCCGCCGAATTGGCTGGTGTATTTCGCGGTCGACGATTGCGACGCCAGAACGCAAAAGGCGACTGAACTCGGCGGGACAATCATGAAGCCAGCCGACGACATCCCGGGAATCGGCCGTTTTTCAATCCTGAGGGATCCCCAGGGCGCAGCCTTCGCCCTCATCAAGTTGGAGAATCCTCAAGATAGCGCGGAGTGCAGCGATGGAGGTGGTGCTTCGTCGGAAAGCAGCTCCTAGGCACTGAGTTTTCTAACGGACTACAACGGAGGGCAGGTTAGACGCCGGTGTCTGGCCTGCCGTTCGTGATGAGAGCCTCGGTTCTCGCAAGACATTTCCATTTCTGGAGCCAGATTCACCCCCATGAAATCACGCATTGTCTGGCTTCTCCTGTGTCTCATCTGGGGCTCGACCTGGCTGTTTATTAAGCTGGGTCTGAGCGATTTGCCACCGTTCAGCTTTGCCGGAATCAGGTTTGTCATCGGTTCAGCAATCCTGTTTCTAATCATTAAAGCCCGCAGACTCGCTTTGCCGCGGAGTCGCGCTGATTGGATTCTGCTCGCGATCACCGGTGTGCTCTCGTTCTCCCTGAATTACGGATTGCTCTTCTGGGGAGAGCAATACATCTCGTCCGGCCTTGCCGCCCTACTCCAAGCGACAATCCCTGTATTTGGTCTGGTCATTGCCCACTTCTACCTTCCGGATGAACAAATGACTCCGGTTAAGATCGTCGGCGTGGTGATGGGCGTGGCGGGAGTCGGCGTGATCTTCTCAAACCAGTTAAGCGTTGCCGGGCCGAAGGCGTTGGCTGGTTCCGCCGCTCTGGTTCTGGGCTCGGCGTGCGCCGCATATGCCAACGTGCTGGTGAAAGCCCGGGGAGGCCATCTCAATCCAGCGATCCTGGCCGGCGGGCAAATGGTTTTTGGCTTGGTTCCGTTGCTGCTGATTGGTATTCCGCTGGAGGGAAATCCTCTTAATTTTCATTGGACCCGAATGGCGGTGCTCTCGCTGTTCTATTTAGCCATTGTCGGATCCGTCGCTGCCTTTCTGCTCTACTACTGGCTGATTCAGCACATGGAAGTAACGGACACCATGCTGATCGCCCTGGTTACGCCAGTGATTGCCGTCACGCTGGGTGTGCTGGTGCTGAATGAAGAACTTAACTGGCGGACTTTCGCCGGCGGGGCAATGATCATTTCCGGGATTGGTGTGATCGTTTTGCGGAAGAGAAGAAAACGGGACGCAGAATTGATTTCGACTGGCTGAGATCGCAGAGCGCGACACATAAAAGACAGAGAACGAAAGGCTATTTGGTTAACCGACTCGCTACTGTCATCGTCATTTGTATCTCCTTCAGTTGCGGATTAACGCCTTGGCGAGCAACTACTGTAGGCCTTGTTGATTAACCACAAAGACGCGGTCGTCATGCATCGGAGAGGGTTTCTTTGGATTCTTTCGCTTGTCGGAAAGCTCAAAGCCAATTCTGACGTGTGGCTCGAGAGCCTTAAGCCACTGGACCAAATCTTCCGGGATCACTAAGGGAAATGCCATCGCTTCACAAAAAAGGTCTTTGTAACGTACGCCTTCCTCGGAGGGATTGGTCGACAAAACGTTGATCACTTTTCGCCGCGCAATATCGGTGTAGCGCTGTTGTAGCTTCCAAATTAGCCGGGATCTTGGCGGCCCATCATCGGAGGAGAACTCAAGCTGACCACCGGCCTTTCGAATGCGAGCTTCCCGTCGAAGGTCGTCTTGTATTCGTGCCGCCTTGATTTCAGCGGCTTTGAACACTTCAACGCCGCTCGGATGATTCGTTGCGTAAATCAGAAAGTAGAGAATGGATTCCTCATTAGGTTTGAGAATCACCGCCTCAGAAACATACTTAAAGTTGCAGAGGAGCCTAAGGCTGCGGCAGTATTCCCGAACTGCTTGATCAATCCGCTCGTTCGGTGGGGTGTTCCGTAGAACATCCAACGCCTCCTCGCGACCAAATAGGTTGTGGTAGCTGTCTGCGCGATCGGGTTCGCCGAGAAAGCGGATGATATGCT
>DATKIS010000734.1:0-3895 GCA_035543975.1 Pyrinomonadaceae bacterium | reverse complement strand
TCGTAATGTAAGCTGTCGGGCCGCTCCCCGGTTGGCGCAGTTGGATCGAGCCTGCCATCTCCTTGTACACCGTTGGCGCCGCGGTCGGAGCGAAGAAAGTATTTCGTGTAGTGCGTGCGCGCCAGCGGAAACTCGTTCTCTGCGCGCCAGCGGTTCTCGCCCATGACGAAGAGAGAGACTGACGGCGCGGTTGAGAACTCATTTGGCCGACCCTTCAGTGCAAAGTCGAACCACTTGAGCGTAGTCGCCGTCATGTCGAGCACCGCGGACTTACCATAAGTAATATCGCCGATCTTACCTTCGGAGGAGGTCGAGGCGTGCGCCCATGGCCCAATGATGAGTCGTTGTCCGTCGCGCACTTCACTGGTCGCCCCATCAGCGCGAAGGCCGGTGTAGTTTTTGATAGAGCCTTTGAGGAAGAGATCGTTCCAGCCGCCGGCGTGTAATCCCTTAACGCTGATTTCCTTGTAATGGTCAGAGACCTTCCAGCGTCGCCAATATGAGTCCTGCTGTTCGTGTCGCAGCCAGTCGCGGAAGTAAGGAACAAGATCTTCGACGGGCGCCGGATCGAGCACTTGGTAACTCTCTACCGGCAGCCGCGCGACCCATTCCCCGGGACGCGACCGTTCGGTCGTCTTTCTTCGCAGCGTATCCACGGCGAGGCTCGATGTCCACGAGCTCGCAAACCATTGCATCAGTGCGCCGCTCTGGTAGGTCCAGCCGTCGTAGTATTCAGAGGACGTTACATATGGAAAGATCGCTACCAGGTGGGGCGGCTTCGCGGCGGCGGCGAGCATTTGGGTGGCCCCGACGTAGGAGCCGCCGAACATCCCGACCTGGCCGTTGGAGTACTTGAGTGCGGCCGCCCACTCCACGGTGTCGTAGCCGTCCTGACCCTCGTTCATGAAGGGGTAAAACTCGCCACTCGAGTCAAACCGCCCGCGCGTGTCCTGGAACACCACGACGTAGCCATGCTCGGCCAACTCGTGAGCCATTGCTAAACTCCCCTTGCGATTGTAAGGGGTTCGCTGAAGAAGAACCGGAAACTTCCCTTCACTCACCGGGCGGTAGATATCGGCGACCAGTGTGACTCCGTCGCGCATCTTTACCCGCACCCCATTTTCGGAGACGACCTGGAATCGAGTTTCCGCTGGAATGCTTTGAGCACTTACCCTCGTCGAGCCAGCCGACATGAAGAAACCCCAGCCGGCGAAAATCAGAAATGCCAGGAAGGTCGCACGAATCGACTTTGATTGATTGTTATTTTTCATCTCTAACTTGTGCGCTTCATGAAATAGACGAGCTGGCTGGAGAACTGAAAAGCCCAACTAAAGGCGCGCCCTGGTTTGTTGACATTGAGCGCCACCGCCAACGGGAAGACGCGATCGAAGCGCTTCCGATAAGCGCTCCGGCGCGGGCGGTCCTTCGTAAAGAACATCCCCATGGCAAAGGTGTAGGCAATCTCCGGATTATGCATCTGCATGTCGGGGCCGAGCTCACCGCCGGGCTGCCCGGGGGCCGCGAGGCAGTTAATAACGTAGAAGGCTTTCGACCCATCCGGAACCATCCCCTGTCGATCGAGAAAGTCGCACCACTTGACGGCCATCTCCGGAACGCGCTTGTCTCCTATCATGGTCCAATACATGAAGAGCGGATCCAGAAGCAGCGCCATCATCCAGGCCGAGGTCGCACCTTTGAAGTTGGCCTCATTCGGATCGTAGAGCGACCAGTCCTGACGGAGCGAGCCATCGGGCGGGCGACCGTCAGGCGGTTGGCGCTGGTGCTGGTAGTAAGCATCCACACACGCCCGCGCCTTCTCCCGGTAAGCAGGCTCGCCCGTCATCTCCCACCCGTGGAGGATTCCGAGCAGTCCGTAGCCTTGATGCCGCAGTGACCAGAAGGTGCGATTTTTTTCGGGGTCAACTCCCAAATGGCTCGCCGTCAGACCTGCGGGACGGTAGACAGGGTCTGTGTGTTTGAAACAGTAGCGGGCCATCAAGCGACCAGCTTCGAGGGCACGCTCGTCGCCCGTGAGAAGGTAGTGTAGGTGCATCGCGCGCGGATAAACATATTTCAGGTCTGCACCCTTCAATTTGAAGATGCCTGCATCCGGGCCGTCCATCTCGGTGTGGAGTCGCATGAAGTTAGCTGCCTGGTAGGCGGCCTCGAGGAACTTCTGTTCGCCTGTACGAGCGTACATCTTGTAGTAGTTGGTGGGCCGGTCGTAGAGCCACTCGCTGAAGACGCGGCTTTCGAGGTAAGCGAGCGAGCCAGGAAAGTTGCGCTCGACAAACTGATCGTAGGTCGCGTATGCGCCCGACTCAGCGGCCGGAGTCTGGGGCCCCACCACCCCGGAGTCGCAGAGCCACTTCGCAGGCAGTACGGCGAGGACGCGGGGGCCCTTCAGTCCCTCCTTGTCGATCAGCGTTTCCGGCACAGGTACGAACCGATCAACGCGGCTATTCGACGACTTATGGAAGAGCAGACGAAAGCGCCTGGTGCGCTCGCGACTGAAGTCAGCCTTGAACTGGATCTGCAGCGAGCGGATCGAGACGTCGCGCCCACCGAGTCGCCACGGCTCGAGCGAGCGCATTGCCGCAGCGACCTCTACGTTCTTTTCGTCAATCACTTGGACGCGGCTCGCGTCAGACAGGAACCCTGGCGCCAGCGGGATGCCTAAGTTCACAACCTCCTGCTTCAAGTCGGCAGCGCGCCCGACGATCGTCACTTCCACTTCACGCGCCAGCCGCGCCGTCTCGAGGGGCGACTGTGACAGGGCGAGGCGACCGGCGAGCGCAGTAGCGGCGCCGGCCATCAGAAACTCTCTTCTTGAAAAGTGTGACATTAGAGGCTCTCAGCTTGCCCAATAAAGTTTCGCCCGATATCGAAATCGGAGCGGTAGCAGAGGCTTTGTGAAAACAACTGTAGGGGTGTCCCTCCGTGGGCACCCGCTCTTCAGGCACGTCAACCTTTGGAGGCCATCGCAACCTCAACGAGGGTGGCCACGGACGGCTACCCCTACAGACGTCAGGCCCTGATGCCCAAAAGGCGCGCCGCATTCTGCCAGTAGACCTTGCGCAGAATCCGATTCGGCAGGCCGAGACCGGAGATTTGCCAGCGCCCCTGCGGCGGCTTGGGCGCGGGCGCGTAATCGAAGTATTCGTCCTCAGTTTCCAGAAAACGGTAATAGATCTGGTAGAGCTCGTCCCCGAAAATCTGCTGCGGCGTCTCGTATCCCTCAGGCACCGCGTCGGTCCCGAAGAGAATTCTATCCTGATACTTATCAAAGAACTTGCGCGCCGCGCGCGGCTGACGGCCCAGCTCGCCGATGCGCGCACCAATCTCCACCGACGTGTTTGGGTAGCGATCCAGCCATTGAGAGACCCAGCCCAAATCTTCAGCATTGCCGACGTGAAGGTAGACGAAATGTGTCCGCGGGTGGCGGGCTACGACGCGATTGCGCGCCTCATGCAGTTCGCGGTTGGAGGGAAAGTCCTTGCCGTGAAATGACCAGTCGGGGTGGGCGCTAAGCTCCTCGTAGCGTTCGTTGAATTTGTCGGTCGGAAGGAAGAATGCCTCGGGGTCGGACGTGTGGATCGCGACTGGCATTCTCGCGGCGCCTGCGGCCTCCCACATGGGATCGAAGCGCCGGTCATCCACTTTAACCAACCGTCCCTTGGTTCCCTGCTCACGCAGGTAGAGACCGATCGATTTCAATACCTTGATGCCCTTCGCGCCGGCTCGACGAGCGTGCTCGATCTGCTCGGCTTGAAACGTCGGGTAGTTTGGCTCGTTGAATCGACTCAACCATGGTTCCGTGAAAACGACGAAGCGATCCGGGTGCGCCTGCTGCCAGTAGCGCATGTTCTCCTCGAGCACAGGACCATAGCCGCCC
>DATKIS010000733.1:0-4215 GCA_035543975.1 Pyrinomonadaceae bacterium | reverse complement strand
CCGGTAGTGACAAGAGCGACGAACTCGTTATGGTGGGCGGACACATGGACTCATGGCATTCGGGCACTGGGGCCACGGATAATGGGGCCGGTGTCGCGGTAGCTATGGAAGCTGTGCGGATCCTGAAAGCGCTCAATTTGAAACCGCGTCGAACCATTCGGGTCGCGCTCTGGAGTGGCGAGGAGCAGGGACTGTTTGGGTCGCAAGCCTACGTAGCGCAGCACTTCGGCAAAATCGTTGAGCCCCCTGACGCGGCCTTTGCGCGCCTGATCGGGAGCGGCGGCCCGGCCAAAAATTTCGTGCCGGGTGCGGAATACGACAAACTCTCCGCGTAGTCCAACCTTGATAACGGCACGGGCAAGATTCGTGGGGTTTACTTACAAGGCAACGAAGCCGTCCGCGGTCTTTTCCGGCAATGGCTGCAACCGTTCCGGGACATGGGCGCCGAAACGTTGTCCGCCTCCAACACCGGCGGAACGGATCATTTGTCGTTTGACGCCATCGGCCTGCCGGGATTTCAGTTTATTCAGGACCAGGTTGAATACGACACCCGCACTCATCATTCGAACCAGGACGTTTTCGACCGCATTCAAGCTGACGACATGAAGCAGGCCGCGACGATCATGGCGGCATTTCTTTACAACACGGCCATGCGTGACGAGAAACTTCCGCGCAAGCCATTGGCAAAATAGCGTCTTTTGGCGCGAGCCTATTGGGGACAAGAAAGGCGAGCCACCTAACGTGGCTCGCCTAACTTTTTGGTTAGCAGACTAACTTTGGCGTCCTAGGTCGCCTCAATGTACCCACCACCTTGATGGCTCCCCTTTGATGGAGCATTTGATGCAGACTTGTCGGAAAGATCGACACCGATCCATTGTCTGATCTTATTCAAGAGGAGCGGCAGCACCACCGTCTGCGCTGTGCTGGAAAGCTCTTCCACGAGCCTATCCCCGATCGTTCCCGCCTCTTTACTCAGCCGTTCATAAGCCGACGTTTCCTTAAAACGCTCCAGCATACCTGGACCGTCGTCATTGCCGTTCGACTGCGTATGGGTGTCACTGATTAATTCACCGCCAACGCGTTGTGACACGTAGGGATTCGACGTAAGTGATCGCGAAGCGGTGTTTGAGTAGTGGACCCGATCTTCGCCGTCGCCCGCGATACACGCGGCCACGCCGTAGCCCACGAAGAATCCCACACCCGCAGCGCCCACGCTCCAGGCCACTGGGGCTTTCTTGAAATGCTCTCGCCAGTCGAGAGCTTCCTTTACGGTCTCATATTGTTGGGACACGTTCTCTTTTATCTCCGTCACGGTATTCGAAATGGAATCTCGCGCCTGTTCCATTCGTCGTTGCAGCGCCTCCTTGGTGGCGTCGGTGGCGTCCTCTACCTCCACTTCGCGGGCGCGGCTTATTCCTAAAGTTCCTTCTTCAGCCATTGCTTGTCCTTTCTCAGTTCCTCTACGGTCCTGTCCGGGATGAGATTCTGTTTAGCCAGCCGGCCTTTCATCACCGAAATTATGATGGTGCCGATCAATAGATAAAGCACGCCGGCGGTTACGAATCCGATCGCATACTTTGCCGGTTGGCTCATGGCCGCGTCAGCCAGGAGAGTCGAAACACCAAAAGCCAGCGCGACATTCAGTAGTGCGAAGCCGATCGCCGCGATGATTCCGCCCACCGCGATGAGAGCGCCACTACGCGCATATTCACTAGCCTCTTCCTTGAGCTCAACCTTCAGCAAACTCATCTTGGTATCGAAGAGCTGCATGACGTCGTCTCCCAACCGGCTAAACAAGGTGGGTAGACTTTCATTGTCCTGTCTGGGCGTGACTGTCGGTGCGATTACGCTCCTGGCCGGTGCTGCCATGATGTCGATCTCCTTTCGAGCAAACGGCGCAGGTGCGCCGGAATCATTATGAGCGTCTGCCGCGGAGTATTAATCCAACGAGCAACCCGGCCGCGGCCGAGATCAAAATGGCCTGGCCTGGATTCTTCCGCGCATATTCCTTCGCGTTCTCTGCTACTTCGCCTAAGTCTGCTTTTTGAAGCTCCTTAAACTTGTCGCCGACAACTGTGAATTTTTCCCCTAGGAACTCTTTTGCCTGGCCGGCGGCTTCGGTAATTTTCTCACCATACTGTTGAGCGGTTTGGGCCAAGCCTGTTGCTGTCGCGGTGCCGGTACCGCCGTTGCCGGCAATTCCAGTGGGACCGCTGCCGGTGTTTGCTGACGAGGTGCCGGGAAAATCTGTGGTGTTCTGTGACATTGCGTTCTGTTTCTCCTTCTGAATGGTTGCGTACTTAATTTTGAAAAGTTATTTGACTTGCACTTATCGCAGTGTGTTGAGCAAACAACGTGCCTTCAATACTGGTCGCTTAACATCACGTCGCAAGCCAATGATTATCGACCTGAGAGATCTGCGCAGCACAAAGTTCTCGTTGTGAAAGGGTACAAGTGTGAAGTCGTCAGGGTCGGGAACAATACAACCGAAGCCCGAATGGCGTCGGTAGCCACCGGCTCATTCCTAGTCGGGAAGTTGGCTTGACAGATGATCATTTCGGATGGTAAGTAAGTACTTACTTCGGCCCTGATTTGAGTTGGAATAATTGAGCTGAACGTGGAAAAAACCTGATTGGATAAAGAAACAAGTATCACTAAAACGCCTTTGATACCTGCCGGCGAAGTCGCCAGCGGGATCAGAATGTCTGCTGAGGACCGCAAGCTACAGATTCTGCGAGTGGCCGTTACGCTGTTTTCACAGAAAGGCTTTGGCGGCACGACCACCAAGGAAATTGCCCAGTCCGCCGGCGTTTCTGAGGCAATGGTCTTCAGGCATTACGCCAACAAACAGGAACTGTACTCCGCCATTCTCGATCACAAAGCTTGCTCGGGCGATAGCATGAACCCGGAAGAAATGGTCGCGGAAGCCCTTAAACAGAAAGACGACCGCGCCGTGTTTCAACAGCTGGCTCTGGGTGCCCTGGAACACCATGAGTGTGATCCGGAATTTCAGAGACTGTTGCTCCACTCCGCCCTGGAAGGGCACGAACTGGCGAACATGTTTTTTGAAAAGTTCGTAAGGCGAGTTTACGAACTTCTTGGTAGCTACATTACCGAACGGCAGCGTGACGGCGCGATGGTCAAACTCGACCCAGGAATTGTGGTTAGGGCCTTCATCGGCATGGTTATTCACCACTCGCTCAATAACAACCTTTGGGATCCTGAGCGACGTTTGCTGGATATCTCCAACGAGGAGGCGGCCAAACAGTTTGCAGACATTCTCCTACACGGGATCAGCGCGGTGAGAGGACCGAATGCGACGGAAAGTCCTGCTGCCCGTTAGCAATCAGGTAAGCAGCAACAGAAAAACAGAGGAAAGAATAGAGTAGATGTTACTTCCCAAGCCATTACAACTCTTAACACTGGTGGCCATCTTGTCGGCTTTGTTGTGGACGATGTCCTGCGGAGGCTCCAAAGCTAACGTCCGAAAGGATGAGACGACTTCCGCCCAGCCGACGGTGGTTGATGTCACCACGGTGTCTGCCATTACCCGCGATTTGCCACGGTTTTTTGAGGCCACTGGCAGTCTGACTGGCGATCAGCAGACCGATGTTGCTCCTTCAGTTGCCGGCAAAGTTTCGGTCATTGGCGTAGACCTGGGCAGTTATGTGAAGCGCGGGCAGATGATCGTCCGGCTCGACGATGTGGATGCCAAACTTCGCGTTGAGCAGGCCCAGGCCCAGATTGACCAGGCGAAGGCAGCGTTACGGCAGGCTGAAGAGAAGGCCGGCATTCGAACGGGTCAAACATTCGATCCCACCAGAGTGCCTGAAGTAGCGAATGCCAGGGTCGCCTTGGAGTTAGCCGAGAAAAACTTACGTCGCGCGGAAAGGTTAATTGAATCAGGCGACGTCTCCAGGTCGGCGTTCGATCAGCAAAAAGCCCAGCGTGACCAGCTCAAGGAAGCGTATGAATCGGCCTTGTCGCTGGCTCGGCAAAACTTTGCGGCCGTCGCGACGGCGCGGGCAAACGTTGCCAACGCGGAAAGCCAGCTGGGGCTGGCCAAACGAAACCTCTCTTACGCGCTCGTGTTTTCACCCATTGATGGATACGTATCGGAGCGAACTGCCGACCTCGGTGAATACGTGTCGCCATCAAGTAAGGTAGCGACAATCGTGCGAATCAATCCTCTGCGGGTGAGAATCGATATTCCTG
>DATKIS010000732.1:0-7177 GCA_035543975.1 Pyrinomonadaceae bacterium | reverse complement strand
AATCTCAAATCTGACATCCAGCATCTGTCTCCTCAGTGTCCCCTGGTCATCAACAAGCCAATCTCTTCCACTGTCGCGACTTTGGGATCTACTTCGCCGACGATGCGACCATCGTGAATAATCAGCAGCCGATCGGCCAGGGAGGTAACTTCCTCGAGTTCGGCCGAGACCAGCAGAATCGCGCAGCCAGCGTCGCGCAAGCCCACCAGCTTCCGGTGAATAAACTCAATCGCTCCAATGTCAACGCCGCGGGTTGGCTGGGAAACTAACAGCAGCTTCGGATTGACCTTGAATTCCCTGCCAATAATCAACTTCTGCTGGTTGCCACCCGACAGAGCTCGCGCCGGCAGATCCGGATTCGCTGGTCGCACATCAAACCCCTGGATAATCTCGTTTGCGCGAGAGCTAATCGCCTGCCGGTCGAGAAAGCCGGCGAACGCTACGATAGGCGGCTGATAGTGCACGCCAAGAATCGCGTTCTCGGCGAGGTCAAACTCGAGCAAGAGCCCCCGCCGGTGCCGGTCCTCCGGGATATGGGCGATGCCTAACTCGCGCCGGATGCGAGCGCCTTCACGCGTGATGTCCTGTCCTTCAAGTTTGATCTCGCCCGAGAGTTTGGAATTCTCAATCAATCCTGCCAGGGCTTCGATGAGTTCCGTTTGACCATTCCCCTCGACACCGGCGATGCCGACAATTTCGCCTTTGCGAACTTCGAATGAAACATTGTCGACCGCTTTACCTTCACGCCCCGCCACCGAGAGATTTCTCACGATCAGTTCGGCGCTTCCGGGTTGGGCATCCGCTTTCTCCACCCGCAGCAACACTTCCCGGCCCACCATCATGCGAGCGAGTTCAGCCGCATTCGTCTCGTTCGTCTTTACTCCGCCAACGACCTTACCGTCGCGCATTACCGTGACTTCGTCAGAAATTGCCAGGACTTCGGCCAGTTTATGAGTGATGATGACCACGGTCTTTCCCTGTTCGCGCATTCGACGCAGAATCGCGAAGAACTCCTCCACTTCCTGCGGCGTCAACACTGCCGTTGGCTCATCGAGAATCAACAAGCGCGCATGGCGGTAAAGAGCCTTGAGAAGTTCGACTCGCTGTTGCTGGCCCACCGACAGCCGCTCAATCACCGCACTCGGATTAACCGCCAGCTTAAACTCTTCTGACAAACGTCGGATTTCGGCGCTGGCCGCCGCGATATCGAGCGACACCGCACTGCCCGGTTCGGCGCCAAGGATAATGTTCTCGGCTACCGTCATCGTATCCACCAGCATGAAGTGCTGATGAACCATCCCGATTCCCAGGGCGATGGCATCGTGGGGTGAATTGATCTGATGAACCTGGCCTTCAACCAGAATCTCGCCTTCATCGGCCTTGTAAAATCCGTAGGCAATACGCATCGCCGTGGATTTCCCCGCGCCGTTTTCCCCGACGATGGCATGAATAGTCCCCGGCTTCACGACAATGTTTACATGGTCGTTGGCCAGAACGTTGCCGAAGCGCTTGGTTATGTTCTTTAGTTCGATCATGAAGCCGGTGGTTACGCCCTGGGACTTTGAGCTTTGTACTTTGTTCTTGGTCTACTTTTTTCCAAAACGGCTTTGTTCACTGAGCGAAACTAAGCGTTGATCTTTGGCGACAGCTCGCCCACGATAGGTCTAAGTAATGCTGCCTGCTCACGACTGAAACTGTCGTTTGTAAGCGCGTCGCAGCCACTGCTGGGTTTCGTACAACGAGCCTCGGGCAATTTTTATGAATCTTCGGTTATCTTCTAAAACTACCTCTGCCGGTTCCTTCAGCGATGTTACCCCAATACTGTCAGCCGCCTTCACGATTTGCTTGCCAACAGTATCCTTTGCGAAATAATCCCACGCGCTTACGATATCCCAGATTCCGTCAGCAAGGTTTTCGGCTAGTCTATAGACCTGCAAATTCTCAAAATTCGTCCTCTCCATTTGAACTTCCTCAAGCGGAGGGTGGGGTCAAGTACAAAGAACCAAGAACAAAGTTCAAAGTTCATTTCTTATTTCATCATGGCATCTGTGACTTTGATTTGGCCGTCGATAATCTTCTTTCGAGCTTCTTCTACTTGCTTGATTGCGTCCTCAGGGATTAGCGGTTTTTTGTTGTCGTCCATGGCGTTGTTCTGGTCCATCGCGTAGCCGACGCCGTCTTTGTCGAGACCGTAGACATGGAAGCCGGCTTTGAACTGCCCGTTAACCACGTCTTTTACGATGTCGTAGACCGCATTGTCCACGCGCTTCACCATGCTGGTGAGCACATAGCCCGGCTTGACCATGTTTTGATTAGCGTCAACTCCAATGACGAAATGTGTGGCCCGGCCATCCTGTTTGCCGGCTTGCTCCACCGCATCAAAGGCCCCCAGTCCTGAGTTACCCGCCGCCGTAAAGATCACATCAGCGCCCTTACTGATTTGAGCGAGAGCAATTTCCTTACCCTTACCGGGATTGTTCCAGGCTGCGTCGGTAACCCCAACGTAGTTTGGTATCACCTTAATATTGGGATTCACTGCCCGGGCGCCTTCCTCGTAACCCTCCTTGAAGCGGTGGATCAGGCCGATGTCCATGCCGCCGAGGAAGCCAATCGTGCCGGTCCTGGAGGTCCTGGCAGCTAACATGCCCACCAGGTATGACCCCTCATGCTCTTTGAAAACCAGCGAGGCGACGTTAGGAAGGTCGCTGACGCCATCGACAATCGCGAAACGAATGTGGGGATAGTCGCGGGCGACGAGTTCGATGATGGGAGTTTGGGCGAATCCGATCCCGATGATCAGGTCATAGTTTCGTTCGGCAAAGGCACGCATCGCGGGCTCAATTGAAGTGGGGTTCCCGGGTTCGATATCGCGCAAGACAATCGGTAGCCCCGGTTTGTCGCAGGCAGTCCCATCGGGCCAGCTGCCCGTGGCCGCACACTTCGCGCCGGCCCAGGCCGCGGCGTTAAACGACCGGTCGTCCTTTCCGCCGATATCGAAAACGATGCCGACCCGAATCTTCCCTTTTTCGGCAGCGCCATAACCTGCATTGCTGCAAGCCGAGCTAAACAGAGACGCTGCACATAAAGCCGCCAGCGCTATCGACAAAAGGATCTTCATTCGTTGATTACCTCCCTCATGAGTTGAGGTATTTCCGTTGGAGGTCGATCGCTGATTTCATAGGCCGCTTGAATTCGTTCTACCGCTTCTCGAGCTTTGGATTCATCACGGCAATAGACAGTGCCGAGCAGCCGCTGAGAACCGAGTTCGTCGCCGATTGTAGCCTCGGCGAGAAAGCCAACAGACGGCTCGATCGTATCGTCGATGCGCACACGCCCGCCGCCGATAGCGGCAATAGCATGTCCTATCTCGGTCGTATTAACTTTGGTGACAAATCCTGAGCGGGGCGATTCTACCTTAAACGATTCCCTCACCAAAGGAAGAATCTTCTCAGGGTCGTCGCACACGCGCGGGTCACCACCCTGGGCTGCGACGTTCTGGCGGAAACACTCCAGGGCCGTTCCCGAATCCAGCATCTGTTGTAGCCGGGCGCGAGCAGCTTCCAGTGACTGGTCAACGTGCGAAAGGACCAGCATGTGCGCCGAGAGCTCAACGGAGAGATCGAGGACCGGTTGGGCCCCGGCTGCAGCTTCGCCACGCAGCAACTCGACGCATTCCTTGACCTCAAGCGAATTGCCGACAGCTTTTCCGAGTGGCTGGTTCATATCGGTCAGGAGCGCGCGCGTGCGAATGCCACAGGAGTTTCCGGTTCTCACCAGCGCGTGGGCCAGTGCCTTGGCCCGGTCTTCATCTCGCATAAAGGCGCCCGACCCAACCTTGACATCGATCACCATCGCGTCGAGTCCGGCCGCCCCTTTCTTGGAAATTATTGAAGCCACAATCAACGGGATCGCCTCGACGGTGGAGGTGGCATCGCGGAGCGCATACATTTTCTTATCGGCCGGCGCCAACTCTGCCGTCTGTCCCGACATTGCATAACCCACCTTCTGGAGCACCTCCTCGAATTCACTCGCGCTGAGATCCACGCGGTAGCCGGGGATCGACTCCAGCTTATCGAGGGTGCCACCCGTGTGGCCCAGGCCGCGACCCGAAATCATCGGCACGCAGACTCCGCAAGCAGCCACCATAGGCGCGATCAGAAGCGAGGTCTTGTCGCCGACTCCTCCGGTGGAATGCTTGTCGGCTTTGGGCTTGGCAATGCCCGAAAAATCCAGCGTGTGTCCCGAATGCAGCATGGCCTGCGTGAGAATCTCCTGCTCGGTGTCGTTCATACCGTTCAGGTAGATTGCCATCAGCAGGGCGCTGGTTTGGTAATCCGCAATGGTGCCTCGCGTCACCCCATCAATGAAGAAGGTGATCTCTGCGGGCAAGAGGGGCTCGCCATCGCGCTTTTTACGAATTACGTCCTGTGGTCTCAATTGGCTTCCTCTTGGCTATAGGTCCTATGGGACTTATCGGTCCCGTTAACAGCATTATTCAATCAACACAATCGCCTGAGCAGAGACGGCCAGCCCCTGGCCCACTGCGTCGAGTCCTTCCCCAGTCTTGGCTTTCACGCTAACGCAGCCCAGCTCAATTCCCATAATCTCGGCAATGTTCTCGCGCATGGTTAAGACATGGGGCCGCATCTTCGGGCGCTCAATCAAAATAGTGGCGTCTACGTTGACGATGTGTTTGCCGCGTTCATGTGCCAGCGACACTACATGAGAAAGTAACTGCGAACTGCCGACATCCTTCCACTGTGGATCACTGTCCGGGAAATGGACTCCCAGATCACCTTCGCAGAGAGCTCCCAAAATCGCGTCACTGATGGCGTGCAAAAGAGCGTCAGCATCGGAATGGCCGTCGCCGCCTCGCTCAAACGGCACGTGGACCCCACCCAGCATAAGCGGACGGCCCTCAACCAGCCGGTGGATATCATTGCCCATTCCGATTCTGAACATAAGAACTCGGCAAGCCTGGCAGCTGAAACTACAAACGATCCACCAATCACACGAAGCGACCCGAAACGAGCCCTTGATTTCGTGCTGTTTCGAGTGTTTTCGTGGATCGTCTGCTCAACGCCTGGCTTTCATCTGCTGCAATATCGCTTCCCCGACTACGAGATCTTCCGGTCGCGTAATCTTGATATTTCTCGAATTCCCCTCAACGATGCCAATCTTGACACCAAGTCGTTCGACGAGCGAGCTCTCATCGGTCAACTCGGGATCGGTTACGTCGATCTCCTCGTAAGCTCGACGAAGCAGTCTATATTGAAAGCACTGCGGGGTCAGCGCCAGCCGGAGGTCGTGGCGCCTTAACGTCTTCACGACCCGCCCATCCCTCACTTCCTTAATTGTATCGACCGGAGCGGCGACGAGGATAGCTGCTCCTTCACGGGCGGCCGCGTCAACGGTGCGACTGATTTCTTCAGGTGTCACAAAAGGACGCACGCCATCGTGAACCGCAATGATTTCCGCCGTGGCTTCGCGCACAGCCTGAAGACCATGAAGCACAGACTGGGCCCGCGTCGCACCTCCTGGCACCACCCTGGCCACCTTCCGCAGGCCAAACTTATTAGCGAGAGACAGGAACGCAGCCGACTCCGGTTGGGGAATGACGACTATGATTTCATGGATTACTTCACACTGCTCGAATGCTTTCAGTGTGTGGAAGAGGATGGGAGTTCCCGCCAACTCCAGGAATTGCTTAGGCCGCTTGCCAGCCAACCGCGTGCCCTGCCCAGCGGCGGCTATGATTGCGACATTCATACGCAGGCAATGATGTAAAGCAAACTGTTAGTTTGCGGTGGCGGCGAGACCTGTCAGCGAAGTGGTCAGGGCGAGTCGCAAACTAACAGTTTGGTTTACGACTCGGTTATGGGTTCACTATCGGTGATCCGCACCGGCGATGGCCCGTTACGAGGATCTCGCGCGGGCCGTCGGGCGGCGCCGTTAATCCGATGTTCACCGCTCGGGGTACCGTTCTCAGGCTCTTCCCAGAGTCGCCCGAAGATCATCTTCCCGGCCGTAGTTTGGAGCACACTGGTTACGGCGATGTCGGCGTTTTTCCCAATCAGACGTCGCGCGTTATCGACGACCACCATGGTGCCATCGTCCAGGTAAGCCACGCCCTGGTTGTATTCCTTGCCTTCCTTCAGGATGAACACCCGCATGGCCTCGCCCGGCAGCACTACCGGTTTCAGTGCGTTTGCGAGTTCGTTGATATTCAACACACTCACCCCGCGCAACTGAGACACCTTGTTAAGATTGAAGTCGTTGGTAACGATTACCGCGTCCAGTTGCTTGCCAAGCTCAATCAGTTTCAAATCGACTTCGCGGACTGATGGAAAGTCGGTCTCGACGATCTGGATATCCAGCGAACTGTTGTTTTGCAGCCGGTTAAGCATATCGAGGCCGCGCCGGCCGCGTTGGCGTTTCGACGAATCCGGAGAATCAGCCACCTGCTGCAACTCACGAAGAATGAATTGCGGACTGATTAGAGAACCAGTGAGGAAGCCGGTTTCAGCCACGTCAGCAATGCGGCCATCGATGATTACCGAGGTGTCGAGGATCTTCAGGTCGCGACGGGAAGCTTTGTCCGTCAGAATCCCACCCAGGGCCGAGAGCTCAAGGTAGTCGCCCTTCGCCGCCCCAACCATCAGGCCGACATAGGCCATAAAGAACGTCAGGGCGAGCGTCAGGAAAGTTTTGACATCCTTGTCCATTTCCTGCCGGCTTATCAAGATTCCGATCAGGAAGGCGCCAACGATTCCCATGATCGAGCCCACGGCAGCCCCGATGAGGGTCTTTAAAGTGGCCCGGCGGATTCGCCGTTCAAAAAGGATGATACAGACGGCAATGAGAAAGCCAACGACTGCCGAAAACCACTGTTCGCCGCTGTAAGGAATCCACGGATAGCCGCTGATAGGTTTGAGAACGTATCCAGCGGCGACGAGAATTGCAGTAAAAACTAACCGGATAATAACTACATCCGCATGCATAATGGCGGGAATCTTAGCACGCCCTTACCTGCCCGTCACCAAAAACCGCTTTCGCAGGCCTAATTTACGGCCGACTTGAGTTGGTTGTTTAGAAGGAGGGCACCGCCCTCCGGTGCAATTCGCGATGAAACGTGACGCGCACCGGAGGGCGTGCCCTCCTCTAAACGGAACAGGTT
>DATKIS010000731.1:0-6379 GCA_035543975.1 Pyrinomonadaceae bacterium | reverse complement strand
AAACTGGCGCAGGATTACAAAGCCCGCGGGATCGCCGTAGTTGGCATCAACTCCAATGCTGCGGAAGCGGCGGACGCGGTTAAGACCCACGCATCCTCCCACAAACTGACCTTCATGATTCTGAAGGACAACGGCAATAAGGTCGCCGATTCGTTTGGGGCTACCAAGACGCCGGAAGCCTACTTCCTCGACGCTAATAACAAGCTGGTTTACCACGGCCGGATTGACAACAGTAAGGACGTCGCTCAAGTCGCCTCCAGCGAGTTGCGTGATGCGCTCGATGCGTCGCTCGCCGGCAAACCGGTGGCGAAAACCGAAGCGGCCGCGTTTGGCTGCTCGATCAAGCGTGCCGACTAAATGTCACCTTTATTCAGATCACTGCTAATCGCGATTGCTCTCAGCAGTCTGCTCTTTAGCGTTTCCGTGCTCGGGCAGAAGCGCGCTCCTCGTCGTCGACCGGTACAGCCTGCAATTACTCGCGCCATCAACGCCGAGCAAATGCAGGCTTTACTCAAACGGGATGGCGGCCGCCCGTTGTTGGTTAACTACTGGGCCACCTGGTGCGACCCGTGCCGGGAGGAATTTCCCGATCTGGTTAAGATTGACCAGCAGTATCGACCGAAGGATATCGACTTCATTGCCATCTCACTGGACGATCTGGCGGATCTCAAAAGCACCGTCCCGAAATTTCTACGTGAGATGCGGGCCCAGATGCCAAACTACCTGCTAAACGTTTCCGACCCGGAACCAGCGATCAAGTCAGTCGATCAGGCCTGGGATGGGGCTTTGCCGGCTACGTTTCTCTACAACCCAAAGGGCGAAGTGGTCTACAAGCATTTTGGCCGGATTAAGACGGCGGAATTGCGCGCGGCGATTGAGAAAGTCCTTAAAGAAAAAGTGATGAGTGATGAATGACAAAGTAATGAGTGATGAGAAAGTGACGAGTAATGAGTGATGAGTGATGAGTAAAAGCGAACACTCGCATTTGCTTTTTCCAACTCATCACTCATCACTCATCACTTTCTCATCACTCATTACTCATCACTTTTCCCTACTCATCACTTTCTCACAATTCATCACTCATCACTTTATTTATGATCACTCCCGAAGTAGTTTCCGCCCACAATCTCTCCACCGAAGAATTTGAACGCATCAAGACCTTACTCGGTCGCGAGCCGACCTTTGTCGAGTTGGGCATCTTTTCGGTAATGTGGTCGGAACACTGTTCCTACAAATCTTCGCGGGTCCATCTGCGGCGGTTGCCAACCACGGGCAAGCGCATCATCGTGCCGCCGGGCGAGAACGCCGGCATTGTCGACATAGGCGACGGGTGGTGCGCAGCGTTCAAGATCGAATCCCACAATCATCCGTCATTCATTGAACCGTTTCAGGGCGCTGCCACTGGCGTGGGCGGCATTCTCCGCGACGTCTTCACCATGGGCGCGCGTCCGATTGCCTCAATGAACAGTCTGCGATTTGGTTCGCTCGATCATCCTAAACACGGACGACGCAATCGCTCGTTGCTCGCGGGAGTGGTCGGCGGGATCGCCCACTACGGAAACGCGTTTGGCGTTGCCACGGTGGGTGGCGAGGTAGCTTTCGATGACGCCTACTCGTTTAATCCGCTGGTAAACGCCTTCGCCTTAGGACTCGTTCGCCAGGACCAGATTTTCTTTGGTAAGGCTACCGGAATTGGTAATCCGATTCTCTACGTCGGCGCGAAAACCGGGCGCGATGGAATTCACGGCGCCACCATGGCCTCGGCAGAGTTTGACGACGAAGCACTCGCCAAACGTCCTACCGTCCAGGTCGGGGATCCCTTTCTCGAGAAGCTGCTGCTGGAGGCGTGCCTTGAGGCGATGCGCAGCGGGGCGGTGGCCGGAATCCAGGACATGGGCGCCGCCGGGCTGACTTCGTCATCTTGCGAGATGGCGTCGCGCGCAGGCACCGGAATCGAGATCGATCTCTCACTCGTGCCCCAACGCGAACAAGACATGACCGCCTACGAAATGCTGCTTTCCGAATCACAGGAGCGCATGCTGATCGTCGCTCATCAGGGACGCGAGCGGGAAGTGATCGACATCTTCCGCAAGTGGGATCTGGACGCCGTGGTTATCGGTCGCGTTCGCGAAGGTCATAACATGCGCGTGATCCATAACGGGGAAACGGTTGGCGACATCCCGGTTGCAGCGCTGACTGATGAAGCACCGCTCTACGAACGTCCGATGCAGCGGCCTACGACCGTGACCGGGAGCGCAGGCATCTTGCCTGCAAACGCGAGCGCAACCGTTACCCAAGTTCAAGCAACCCCGGACAGCAAGGCTGCCCCAACTAATGCAGACAGGATGTCTGCGCTCCCAGCGTTGCTTAAACTGCTGGCTTCGCCAAACCTGTGCTCGAAACAGTTCGTCTACCGCCAATACGACCACATGGTCAGAACCAACACCGCCGTGTTACCCGGCGCTGACGCAGCGGTGGTGCGAATCAAGGAAACCCGCCGCGCGCTGGCGATGTCCCTTGACGGCAACGGCCGCTATTGCGCGGCAAATCCACGAGCAGGCGCGAGGCTGATTGTTGCCGAAGCGGCCCGCAATGTGGTTTGCGTGGGCGCCCGTCCACTGGCGATTACAAACTGCCTTAACTTCGCGTCGCCGGAACGGCCTGAAGTGATGTGGTCGTTCTCGGAAGTTATCGACGGAATGGCTGAAGCCTGCCTCGCGTTTTACACGCCCGTAGTCTCCGGCAACGTCTCCTTCTACAACGAAACCGAAGGGCGCGGCATTCTTCCCACGCCGGTTATCGGCATGATTGGGCTCGTAGAAGACGTGCGCCGGGTGGTTCACCCCGGCTTTAAGCAGGACGGGGATGTGATCGCTTTGCTCGGTACCACGGGCGATGATCTGTCGATTAGCGAATACGGCGCGACTGTCCAGGGGCTTTCGACTGAGACGATGATCGCTGAAGGCCAGGTGCCGAAATTAGATCTGTCGACCGAAGTCTCTGTCCAGGCTGTTTGCCTGGAGGCGGCAGAAACAGGCTTGCTCCGTTCGGCCCACGACTGCTCCGATGGAGGAATTGCCATCGCGCTGGCCGAATGTTGCTTTTCTTCTCTGAATCGCCAGGCGATTGGCGCGGATGTCTCGCTTCCCGCGGCGTTGCCGGGCGGTCAACCCGGTTCACTTTCAACAACCGGAGCTCTCTTCAGCGAATCCCCTTCGCGGATTATTATCAGCTTCCCTGCGTCCGCGCACGATGCCATCGAAAGTATTGCCGTCGAAAAGAACTGTCCGTTCACAGTTATTGGCCACGTCGGTGGCGACCGGCTTCGGATATTGGTTGGTGAAGATGAGACTGTTGCCGCCGATGTTCGCGAACTCGAAAAAGTTTGGCGCGGTTCCCTTTCGCAAAGGCTCGAAGCGGAAGTGATGACCGCGGCCTGATTTTTTGAAGTGCGGCGACTTGAGGCCGCTTTCGTCTGTGGCGGCTTGACGCCACATCGGTCACCTGGAGCTGGGCTACCATGGTCGCGTCAAGCCGCGACCGACCAAAGCGGCGTCGAGCCGCCGCACTCCAAAAGCCGTGCACCCCGTAATCTATCTCAACAAAGTAATGCTTGAAGCGACTAAGGCGCGCGTGGCGCCGGTGTCGTCGGCCATGTTGTATGGCCGCGGAGTCTTCACCACCGTGGCTATCTATGATGGCAGGCCATTTCTCTGGCCCGCCCATTGGCGACGTCTGCAGGACCATGCTGAACGCCTGGAGATTGATTGTCGAGACGAGAATGAAGAGTCCGTCGGCGAAGCACTTAAGAAGTTAGTCGCGGTCAACCAGGTGAAAAGCGGGCGCGCCCGCGTGATTTTGCTGGCCCGAAGCGGGCGCGACATTTGGAAAACTAAAAAGGCAGACGCACGCAAGACGGATATTCTGATCATGACCGGGGAACCCCAGAAGATTCCGCCGGCGGGAATGTCATTAGCCGTCTCCCCATATCGCTTAAACACCCTCTCGCCGCTGGCTGGGATCAGGAGCCTGAACTACCTGGAACAGGTGCTCTCCTGGGAAGAAGCGCAGGCCAGAGAATTTGACGAGGCCGTAATGCTCAACGAGCGTGGCGAAATCGTCTCAGCTACGATGGCCAACCTCTTCTGGGTAAAAGACGGCACCATCCACACGCCCACGCTCAGCACCAGGGCCATGGCCGGCGTCACTCGCGCTGCCGTTATCGAGCTGGCCAGCAATCAGTTCATTCCGGTAATCGAAGGTGTCTACGAACTAGGCGACCTCGTTGAAGCCGACGAGATCTTCCTGACCTCAGCCAGTCTCGGAGTTGCCCTCATCACCACTTTCGACTTCCGCCAGTATTCAGTTACGGTCGGCAGCGTTTGCGCCAGACTCTCCGATGCATTTAAGGATCTAACTCCCTTGCGCTGACAGCAGTGAACACTCTGTCTATCTATTGTCGTCTTTTTGTTGCCGGCCCATCGAGGCTTTCGACCGCTCCGCGCGCATTAATACTCCTCTGTCAATTTCCATACTGATATTGACTGGCCTAAAAGATGCTAGCCGAAAGGGCGTCACAAATTGCAAGCCTCGCAGTTAACGTGCTCCGCATTAAGAGCTTGGTATTGGCCCACACGGGTGGACGCCAAAAAAAGATCCTTAACATCCAACCAAGGAGAAAATCGTGCGCAACAAATTAACTTCCCTAACACTCGTCGCAGCGCTGATCATCGTTTTATGCGGAACCTCCGCATTTGCAAATAACTCATCCAGCCTCGATGAAAAGACTGACCCGGTCAATGTTCATTCCAGCGTTCCGGGAACAAAAGAAGTAAAGCCCAACGAGCAGTTGAAAAACAGTATCGTCAAGCTCGTTTCTGATGCCAAATCAGGCAAGGTCTCAATGGGGATTTGTATCGCGCCTTTCATTCAGACCTTGGCCAAACTTCCTTTATCAGCGCCCAGGAGATTGATTCGGCCGGTCGCAAGTATGTATATCTCGCCTACCAGCTAGCGAATGATGGCCAGAGCCTGGAACTGCTCGCTGTCGACGACAAGGTGGTTCCGAGGGAGAGCCGCGACTCCGCGAGTGTGCAAAAACTCCTGAGGGATAACCTGAACAACCCAAAACTGTTTGGAGATAAGGGTCAGTATGTCAGGGAACAATGATGAGGTTCCAGCCCGCGGTAGCGAGCGGCACAGAGCCTGCGGTGGAGCGCAGCGTAATCTCAGGTTGAGATCCAAAGATAGCACCAGCCCATGGAGCCGGCGACAGTGTTTACATATTTATGCAACGTCGCCGCTCCGCGGGCTGCGGTCCTACCGGCCTTGCGTCTGCTGTTCCCGCTACCGAGGCTAGCTTGGACTTCATCGCCGAATAACTTTGTGTGCACCTTAAGCAAAGCTGGGTGGGAAAATATTGCCCTAAACAGCCTGAGAATAGTAGAGTAACCCGCGTTCTCATGAATTAGCCGGTTTTCCAACCAAATTGCCTCGCCATTTGGGTTCCAGAGAGGCTTTTACTCAACTCGTTTTCCCCAGGTGATTGAAGACTAAACAAGCTTTTGGTCTCAGCAGTTGTCGTGGAGGAGATATCTCATGCGCCCCCAGTTGCACCCCCTAAGAAGTCCCCACTCAAATTCTCCCTTAAAGCGAGTCCTGATTGTAAATTGCTACTTCGACGACTCCCGGCAGCCGATGCGCCGGACGACAAAGGTTCCCCAGGCGGTTGGCCCCATCTACCTGGCCGGAGCCTTTTCGCGGGAGTTGTGTGAAGTGCGTTGCTACACCGAACTCGCCAGTGGTCCCCTCGAGGATGAGTCTCTATTGTCCTGGCCTGACATGCTGGTCCTAACCGGCTTGACCAATGGCTTCGACCGGATGCTGCATCTGACCGCTTACGCTCGCACGAAAAACCCGAAAGTGATCGTCGTCGGGGGAGGACCTCCAGTTCGCGCTCTGCCGCTGCTGGCGCAGAAGGTGTTTGACTACGCCTGCCTGGGAGATATTGAAGAACTCTGCGAAGTGATCAGAGAATCTCTGGGACCTGAGTACGTGGCGGAAACCATTGTGCCTCGCTACGACCTCGCTTATTGGCTCGGCAAAATCGGCTACGTAGAGACCACCCGCTATTGCAACTTCCGCTGCGCCTTTTGTTCGTTGACTGCCGAAGGGCACGGGTACCAAACCTACGAACTGGATCACATTCGCCGGCAGATTCTCGCGTCCGGCAAACGCCGCCGGATGTTTTTCCTGGACAATAATTTCTACGGCAGCGATCGCCATCACTTCCAGGCCCGTTTGAAACTCATTAGTGAGATGCGCGGCCAGGGGCAATTTAATGAATGGAGCGCACTGGTAACCAACGACTTCTACGCTC
>DATKIS010000730.1:0-3007 GCA_035543975.1 Pyrinomonadaceae bacterium | reverse complement strand
ACGATGCCGCCCTGAGTTTCAAGCGGCATGTGTTCGTAGCGGATGAACCCCTCCTGTTGCAATTCATTGAAGGCGTCGCGGGAAGCGATGATGTCCTTGAAAGAGCCAATCTCCCACAGCTCCTTGCCCAACATTTCCTCTTTGGTATAACCCAATAGGTCGGTGAGAAAGGGATTGACGTCAACAATCTGTCCGCTGACTGCATCGAGGATCAAAATGCCGTCCTGCGAGGATTCAAACAAACGGCGGTAGCGCAGCTCGGAAGCTTGCAAGCCTTCCTGCGACCGGCTCTTTTCCGTTGTGTCACGCATGATTACCGTATAGAGCTTCTGGCCGCCCACCTCGATCTGCGAGATCGATGCTTCCGAGGGAAACTCTTCGCCGTTTGCACGCAGTCCGCTGACCGGACGAGTGGCGGCCATGGCCCGCGTAGTTACGCCCGTGTCACTGAATTTACGAATGTCCTGGGAATGGCTGGGACGAAAGCGCGGCGGAATAAAACGGTCAAGTGGTTTGCCGATAACCTCCACGGCGTTGCAAAGGAACATCTTCTCCGCCGCCCGATTGAACATTACTACCCGCTGGTCGCTGTCAACGGTGATGATCGAATCCATTGCCGAGTTGATGATCCCAGCGAGCCGGGCCCGGTTCTCGGTCAACTCGCGCTCCGCTCGGGTGCGCTCGGAAATCTCAGTTTCCAGCTTGATCGCATACTTCGTGCTCTCGTCGTACAGCCGAGCGTTGTCGTAGGCGACTGCCATCTTCGCCCCCAGGGCCATGACTAATCGTTCGTCCTGCTCGCTGAACGCATCAAGTCCCAGCTTGTCCGCCAAACAGATCCAACCCTGGATATCGCCACGTACCGATAGCGGAGTAACCAGGAGCGAATCGGCGCGAGGCAGCGGGGCCGGCAGCTCCATCGCCCCCGGGGTTGAGCTAACGCCACTGAGCGTGATTGACCGGCCTTCCTTCATCAGCATGGCGAAGGTCCCGGTTTCCATTAAGGCAGAGCGCAGGGCCGGCGAATCGTTGAGTTCAAGGCCCACAGCTCCGAGATGCTGAATAGCCTTTCGATCTCTTTCGAGTAGCGCCACCAGAGTCCAACGAGCGCCAACTACTTCGCGTACGACTGAACAGTAACGGTCGAGCAGCTTTACGGGATCGCGTTCTTTGGAGAGGTCAGTGCTAAGCTCGATTAACGCAGTGAGCTTGCCATTTGCATCACGCAGTTGTGTGGTTTTTTCGGCAACGGCCTCGGTCAGTATTTTTACATGCTCGCGATCAAATTCTCTTGGGACATCGGCTTTGGGAGCCACAACTTTGTTTGCCAGCGAGGCCTCTACAGTTTCCAGCACCATCTGAGGATCGCAGGGCTTATAGATAATCGAGGTGACGCCGCATTTCTCCGCCAGTGCCTGAGACTCACGACTGAGATAGTGGGCGGTGCTGAAGACTACGGTCGTGTGGCGAATGTTGGGATCTTCCCGCAATCGCCGTACAAACTCGTAGCCGTCCATCGTGGGCATCAGGACGTCGCTGATGATCAAATCGGGTCGTTGCTCGCGCGCTATGCGCAGACCTTCAGCGCCGTCCGATGCTTCACGCAACTCGTGGCGCTGATACCCGAGTAGCGTCGTCAGGAACTGCCGGTTCAGCGGGCGATCGTCGATAATTAGGATCTTTGCCATTAGCTACGGTCTTCTCTTCCCAACGTGTTCATGCCCGCGAGTCTTGCCAGCATTGCGTTGCTTTACTGAACCGAGCGCGGTAGAAGCCGCGTGAAAAACACCTCAGGTGGGGAAAGGTTCCAGATGAAGAGGATGACCCTAGCTGCGCCTGCGCTTGCCGCCGCACACTGCGGAAAGGCTCTGCCTTACCGGAAACCGCCCGCCATCCTCTTGTTGTGTCATCAGTCTCCGGAAAGGCTGAGCCTTTCCGCAGTGTGCTGCGGCAGAGCCGCGAACCAAGCTTGATTAATGCTCTTCATCAGGAACGCCTCCTCACGATTAAGGGCGGACCAGCGAAACCCTTCGCTTGCCCGTCTCATCTCTTACTCAGGACGCAGCGTGCGCACTGGATCGTTTCTCAGCCACGCTGGCCTTGGTCCACGTTGCGAGGTCAATACCTGCCTCTTGCAGTTGGTCAAAAACAACCTGAGTCAACTCCCCGGAAAGTTCGTTGACATCCGTTGTGGGTGGTAAAAGACTGCTGGCAAGCAAATGACTAGCGATGCTTGCGATAATATTTTTCTCGAGTGTCAGATGTTTAGCCATGGTTCTCCTTCATTCGGACCCTTGTTTTCTCTCGCATAACACCGGCGGGGACCGCGATTCGTCACGAGAAGAGCGAATCGCCGGAACGGTTTCTCTACCGATTGTCATTGCCAGAAGGCATGACATTAGCTAACAACTTTCCCTTGGAGCGGCAGGACTCAATTTCCGCAACCAGGTCCTGCGGTTCGATGGGGCGAATAATGAAACGGGCGGCGCCAAGCGAAAGACCGTGTTCCCGCTCTCGGTCGCCCCAAACTGTTGACGAGATAAATACGAACGGTATCTTCCGGAGTTCATCATCGGCTTTGACTGCCTCAATCAAGTCAAAGCCGTCTTTCAGCGGCATGTGCAGATCAGAAAGAATCAGGTCGGGACTCTGTTCTGCCAGTATCTGCATCGCTTCATCGACACTGCGGGCCTCGACAATCGTGTAACCGAATGGGTCGAGCATGCTGTGCGCTAGGCTGATGTTTACCGGCGAATTGTCGACGACGAGGATCGTGCCCTCGGCCGCTGTGACGTCGGGCCTTTTCTCTTGAGCGAAGTGGTCCATTACGACAGCCTGCTTAGGGCGCAAATAGGGGGTCATCTCCGCTACGAATGTCTCGGGATTGATCGGCTTGCTCAGGTAACCATTAAAACCTTCAGTCAATAACTTTTCGCGATCGCCGACCATGGCATATGCAGTTACCGCCACCAGCGGAATCTTTCGCAGCTCAGGATCCTGCTTCAGT
>DATKIS010000729.1:0-2756 GCA_035543975.1 Pyrinomonadaceae bacterium | reverse complement strand
CATTCAACTGGTGGACTCACAGCCGTCGTTGACAAAAAACCGGCCATCGGCATTTCGATCAAAACGAGTGCGACTCCACGATAGCGGGGCAGTAGCGTCCTGGTGCCGGAGCCAAGCGCCAGCTCCCGGGTAGCGTCGCTGACAAAAACCTGGATGCAAAATTCGTCACCGCCGCTAAGCCGTCCGATGCCGACCGCATGAATGGTATTGGAGAAGCCCGGTCGCAAGTATCTCGCGCTCAAGTCGCGCTTGATCCTGATGACTCGTTTCAGCGATCGGTAATTGTGGTGGTGGCGCGGTTGGCGCCGCAGCGCTCGCAGCCGTTGGTAGTGCCGAACCAAAAGCCACGTCACCAAAGCCACCACCAGCGCCCCCACGAGCCAAACTACCTGATCGTAGTAGTAATAGCGGACGGTCTCGCCCAGACCGTCTGTGTGGGAGTAGAGGAACCTCTTTTCCAGTAGGAGCAGTAACATTTTTCGCTCAGAGGTCGTCGATCGAACCCAAATCATCGGAACCAATTGGGTGGCAGAACTCCATCTGATTCACGGAGCCGGCATCGGCATTTTCGCCGCTCTGCTCAACGATCGGCGCAAAGTCAAATTGATTGCCATTGGGGCTGGCCAGATACTGGTAGTAGTCGGCCATATCGCTATAAACGGCATTGTCGCTGTAATCCATGTTCTTAATTTCGATGCGGAAGGGCAGACCAGCCACACGTTTAAGCGAGTGAGTTTCTTCCTTGTCGCCGATGCGAATAGTGAAACTGACCTCGTCACCCTCGATCGTGACACCTATGGTTTCCGCTACATTTCCGAAGAGCTCACGTTTTTTCGGAGTTCCATTCACGCCCTTTTCCACCTTCTCGAATAACAGATTCCTGTCCACCTTCTGCGCGTAGAACAGGCCATTATCAATGTACATCTTCGTTATCGGGTGGCGTCCTTCCGCGGCGGGGTTGAGGACCGTTGTATCGTGCAACTTGTTCATATTTATGACCCAGCGAAAATCGTTAACGTCGGCGGAATCGAGCCGGTCAAAATCTCCCGGCTTATAAATCTCGTAACCGTCAATCGCCGGTTGACCCTGCGCTTTGATTTCAATCTGGACATCGTCTTTCGGCAACTGTTGATAAGTCGCGATATCCTCGTAAGCGACGGCGTCATTCCCGCTGCCCTCCTGGAACACGGGTTTTTGAATTCGGACACTCAGCGAATGCTTGTGGTCGCGGATGACTGCGATCTCACCTCTTTGCCGGTCCTTATTGAAGCAAATGATTCCGAGACCGGTAAATCTGACAAGTGCGGTGGCTGTGCTTTCCTGGATAGACATAATATTCTCCTGATTCTGTGGTTGAAAAAGCTTTCAAACTAGAGTGAGTCTGTCGCTTGAAACGTAACGCCGCCCTGAAAATCAACTCAGCGACAAAGCCCCATGCCTACCACTCTCCCGCAGGTTTTGTGCCTGGGGACTGCCACAACTTTGGTTTTACCATTGAAGTACATTCTGACTTGCCACTCATATCGGGCCGTGACCAGGAAAGGTGAACACCCAAGGAAGGTAACGTCATATCTTACTGGACCCAGAGTAGCCGTTGACTCAACAGCCCTGGGCTCAACTCCAGCTGGCAGGTTCTCGGCAACAGTAGCGGCGATGACCCTGGGTTTTTCTGATTCGATACTACTGTGCCAGGTTGCGGCGTATCTTGTGAGGAGGGCCTCCCGTTCCCGGGCGCGGTCATCGTCGGTGCATGGAACAACGCTGGAGAAGTCCGCCGACCCATCTTTCCTTAGATTTTTGATCGAGCGACTCCGCGGCGCGAAATCCGTCTGACCACTGGCGGGGGTGATGATGTAGCTGCCGCCGGCTCGTAACTCACTGAAAGTGTAGTGGCCGTTTCCGTCGGTCGTCACCGAGGACGTCTTAGCTCCTGCGATGGTCATGTTGACGCCGGCTATTGGCTTGCCATTATTCGTTACTCGCCCGCTGATTTTGTAGAGCTCGTCGACTTGGAGAAGGCCGGAGAAGTCGGCCGACACATCATTCCTTAGATTGTTAATTGACCGACTGGGCGGCGTGAAATTCGTGTTCCCGCCGGCGGGCATGATGGTGAAGCTGTGGCCTGCCCGTAGATCACCGAAAGAGTAGTAGCCGTTCGTATCGGTCTCTATCGAAGCAGTCTTTGCTCCGCCGAGCCTGATGGTGACCCCGCCCAGAGGCTTGCCATTATTGGTCACTCGCCCGCTGATTTTGTAGAACTCTTCGATTTGGACAACACCGGAGAAGTCAGCCGAGTCGTCTTTCCTCAGATTGTTGATTGAGCGGCTGGACGGCGTGAAATTGGCTTTCTCGTCCACAGGCATGATGGTGTAGTCGCCGCCTGCGCGTAGACCGCCGAAAGCGTAGTAGCCGTTAGCATCGGTCTCGGTCGAAGTGGCTCTTGCTCCGCCTATCCTGATGTGCACGCCGCCCAGAGGCTTACCATTGCTCGTCACTCGCCCGCTGATTTTGTAGACCTCGTCAACCTGGACAACGCCGGAGAAGTCGGCCGAGGCATCTTTCCTCAGATTGTTAATGGAGCGACCAGGTGGCGTAAAAGTTATCTTCTGGCTGGGTTGGGGAGTAATCGTATAACTGCCACCGGCCGGAAGCTGGTCAAAAGCATAGTTGCCCTCCGAATCCGTGCTCATAGAGAGACTCTTTGCTTCGCCCTGGAGCGTGATGTTGATGCCACTGAGAGCTCGCTTTTTCTGATC
>DATKIS010000728.1:0-3381 GCA_035543975.1 Pyrinomonadaceae bacterium | reverse complement strand
TGGAAACTCCGAGCCAGATCTAAAAACGCAATGGATGTTCCCTACTGTCTTTTCTTAAAAGAGCCTGACCGGCTGTCCTCAATTTCGGGTTGGCGGGGTTAACTCAGGCAGATTCGCTGTGCCATCCACCGATAACCCGCTTAGTGCTAACGAGGCAATTCTAGTTAACTTTGAGCACGCCCTATCCACGAATCCAAGTTTTTGGACTATTCCGAGATTTTGGAGAACTGGATAGACAGGGCGAAGCTGGCTGAAAGCCAGCCTCGGGATTGCTAGTCTCGCTGCGTGCTCCTTCTAAAACCTGAGGGAAATTCCACCGCGCACCGAACGGCGGCCAGTGTTTAGCTGGGTCAGCGTTTCGGCGTTCTCGGTGTTTGCCTGGAGGTCCAGCAGATTGCGCGCATCGAGGACAGCCTCTGCCCGCAGGGGTAGACCGAAGCTGGGCAGCTCCTGGGTCACCTGAATGCTCAACGATGGATCATAAACTGCGAGGCGTCCGGCAAAGGGATCTATGGCAAACACGGTGGCGTTTGGCGAGAAGCGCAGGACCGTTTGAATGTTGGTGCCGGTATCAAATCCACCGTCGAGTTGCACGGCCGCAGTTTGGAAGAAGCCATTCTCGAACATTTCCGAGGGACGAGAAATGTCTTCGGCAGCAAGTCGCTGCCCGCGACCAAAAGAGTATCCAGCCGAGGCCGTCCATACCCGACTCAGCCGTCTCGTGTAAACCAGACGCATCCCCCTTGACTCACCCTGCTGGTTCGCTACGTTGATAAATGCTTCTCCGGTCGTGTCTGAGAATGCAGATATCGGAGTACTGAGCAGACCGACGCCGCGCCCCGTAGTCGTATCGAAGAATGCGGAAGCCTCAACACCGGATTCATTATCAAGAACTCGCTCGATTCCGAACTCCAGGCGGTGGCTACGTTCCATCACCGCCCGGCCATCGACGTAAGCAATTGGTCTCTTATTGGCTTCGGTAAAGGCCACTTGATAGCCTTCAAACGGAGCCACACTTTGGATACGATTTTCTTCGCCGCCCGGCGCATAGGCGGCCTTCAAACGGGTTCTCGCGTTTGCGTCGAATTGCACGCCAACTCGCGGTTGAACCGAGCGGGCTCCGCCGGCTCCAATGAAACGCGAGTAATCAAGACCCAGCACGACCACGATTCCATCGTGAATGATCCACTCGTCAATGGCTCGGACCGAGAACTGACCCACGGGCGCTGCCCGCCCCGGCCATACACCACCTGTTTCCGATTGAGCTAGTGCGTTGTCCCGGACTGTACGCCAAACTGGCGCGCCAAAGGTCACGGCGCCCAGGTTAAGACCGAGGCGATGGCGTTCACCAGCCCGAACGTGTGTGCTGGCTTCAAGTCGCTGAGGTGCATTCGGGCCGACTCCTGTCTGCCCCGCCAAAACTAAGTCGACTCCGGTGCTAGAGTCTGAAACAGCAAAGTTAAGTCCCGAATAACCCGGACCGAAGGAGTTCCCGGCAAAATACGTTTCCACCACTCCGCGCATGCGTCGTTGTGAATCCTTTTCGGAATCCAAAGCGGAATCCGTTCCCATCTCAGGACTATCGGCGCGCCCTTCTTCGATACCCAGAGCTGCCTGAATATCGCGGTCGTCACCTGCCTGGACCTGGAAGATCGAGCGCCGGGCTTGGGCAGACCGCAACGTCCACTTCACATCGTCTCGGTCCCTGCGCCGTTCAGGCAGAGTCTTGCCCGAACCGATGGGTTCCAGATTGAAACGATAAACAACTTCCTGGGAGGCACGAACTTCGACGGAGGAGAAAACGACAGCGTTAAAGCCATGGGCAATCGCACGAATCACATAACGTCCGGGAGAAATTCGCGTAGTGAAACGCCCTTCGGCGTCGCTGCGCGTTTCCTTGACGACCCTATCCGCCCCATTTCTCAGTATCGAAATGAAC
This sequence comes from Pyrinomonadaceae bacterium, assembly GCA_035543975.1. Taxonomy (GTDB): domain Bacteria; phylum Acidobacteriota; class Blastocatellia; order Pyrinomonadales; family Pyrinomonadaceae; genus PSRF01. Next base: position 1,442 of record DATKIS010000728.1, on the reverse strand, counting down.
GCGCCAGACACGGGATTACCGCGGTTGTCGAGCACCGCGCCGGTAATTGTTCCCAAACTCGCGCGACTGGCATTGGCCGTCGGGACCTGCAGACAAAGCGCCGCCGAAAGACTCACCATAAAAAGAGCCAGTGTTCTTTTCCCTGATATTCTTCTCACGGAACCTCCTTACGTCACCTGCAGGCGACGTTTGAAGCGATGGAGTACCACTATGTTCTGCGCAAAATAGGGAAAGGATCTCCTCAAGTTCTTGCGCTCTAACGAGCTACAAGGCAGCCTCGCCTCAATCCCAAGGCGAACTGGTTCAGGCCAGGAGACTTACCGGAACCGTTTGGATAGGACGCATTTTCCGTCAATGAATAAAACACTGTCAAGCTTTGGCCAACCCCAAACGGCTGTAATTACCCTATCTTTAGCTCCACTTTGCCGCCGCAATTCGGCGTGCTAGCATGCGAAGCCATAGTATTTTGGCCTGTTTTTGGATTGGGAAATAAATGATTGACGAAATTCACTCGACGAAACTCCCCAACGGAATCACGGTATTAACGGAGCATATGCCCGGCCTGCGGTCTGTCACCGCCGGGATTTGGGTGCGACGTGGCTCCCGTCACGAGACTCCAAAACTAAATGGAATTTGCCATTTCATTGAGCATTCAGTTTTCAAGGGAACGCAGCGCCGAACAGCTCGCGACATCGCCGTTGAATCTGATCGGCTCGGTGGCAATCTGGATGCTTTTACAACCCATGAGATGACAGGTTTCGCCGTAAAGGTTGCGGACAGAAGTTTGCCGGAGGCGTTTGATCTGCTCGCCGATATGCTCGCCCACCCTCGATTTGACCAAATCGATCTGGATCGCGAACAGAATGTCATCCTGGAAGAGATGAAGATGGTGGAAGACACCCCCGACGAATTGTTGGGCGAACTCTTCAATGCTGCTTACTTTCCCGATCATCCTCTCGGCCGCCCGATTGAAGGTACCAGGGAAACGATTTCGACTTTTGACCACCAGACGATTTCGGCATTCCACCGGACCGCCTTCGCCCCAGCTAACTTAGTTGTGGCGGCTGCGGGAAATATTGAACACGATCGACTCGTCGCGTTGGTCGAGAGTTCGTTTGACAACTCCTCGGCAGAGACAGAAGAGCGTGGGCCGAACTCGGCGGAGCAAGTGCCCACCCCGGCCGCTCCGATCCTGATTGAGCAGAAGAAAGAACTTGAGCAGGCGCATCTGGTCATTGCCGCACCCTGGCCGGACGCCCGTAGTAGCGACCGATATGCAGCGAGCTTGCTGGCTTCAGTTATGGGCGGAGGCACCTCAAGCCGCTTGTGGCAAACAATTCGGGAGGAGCGCGGGCTTGCCTATTCGGTTGGCGCTGGAGGCAGCACCTTTTCGGACGTAGGTGTTTTTACAATCTATGCCGGCACTTCTCCGGAACATGTCG
>DATKIS010000727.1:0-5853 GCA_035543975.1 Pyrinomonadaceae bacterium | reverse complement strand
GCGCGCAAGCCGTCGCTCCGGCCAAGATGAACAATCGCTTCTGTCAGGGCCCCTTCGTCATTCGGTGAAACCAGCCATCCATTCTTCCCGTGTTCAATTATCTCGGGAATGCCATCCACCGCCGCGGCTATGACTGCAGTACCGCTAGTCATCGCCTCGAGTATGACCAAACCAAAGGGCTCAACCCTTGAGTTAACAACCAGGACGTCCAGTGACTGCATGATCGCGCTAATATCCGCTCGGGCTCCCAATATTCGAACGCGCTCGCTAAGGCCCAAATCTTCGACGGTGTCCTCGATTGCCTTCATGTACTCGTGGTCGCGGTTGAAGAGTGGAGCGCCGGCGAGGAGTAACGCAGCTTCGGGAATTTCTGGCAGCGTTCGAGCGAATGCTTTCACGACTTCAAGCTGTCCCTTGCGCGGAGTTATTTGGCCGACTACCCCAATCAAGGGAGCCGTCATGCCCACGCTCAATTCCTCGCGGATGCGCGGCCTCGCAGTTTTGTCTGGCTGGAATTTGTCCAGATCAATCGCGTTGAGAACTATCTCAATGCGCTTCGTGATACGTTTGGGGAGACGCCCCGCGAAATTTCTGGCCACTGCCTGCGAGACCGCAATCATGCGTGTGCGCACCGACAAAAACGCAAAGAGTCGAATCAGTGTGCTCAGGGGATGACGCGGGAGGATGTCGTGGAGATGCCAGGCCACTGACGTTCCTAGTCCAAATGTGGCCGTGGTCGCTACTAGACCCGCTCGAATGCTGTTCGCGTGAACCAGATCAGGATTAATGGTTCTGACACTGCCGCGCAGCTGACGCATCACCTGCAGGAAAGATCGGCAGTATCTCGCGAGTTGATCCACGCGCGAAGTAAACCGGGCCTCCAAACCTGGAATCGCGACCACTGGCACACTCAGTTCAGCCACCATCTTCGATAGTGATGACCCTTCGGGGCAAACCACAATCGGCTCGAACCCATCACGGTCCATTCGCTCGAGGATCATTAACAGCACGCGCTCTGCGCCACTGACTTGTCCGGTATGGTTATAGAAAAGGATCTTCATCAATTGGTGAATGACACTCTCTAATTCGTCATCGGCTGAAGGTTGCCAGGGCCATCGACAATTTGAGAGCGGTCAGACAGCCGGTGCCATTTCGCCTTCGTGAATGCATAAAAACCGGAAGACTTGACTACAAATCGCGTTAAGTTATCTCGCCTGCCAAGTGGTACTCGCCAACGCGAGTGAACACTGTTCGTTCCCTTCCACACGGACCACGATGCGCGATACCCACACTCAGCGCTCAATCGTTCCAAGCCGGGATTGCATTCACCATAGGGCCAGGCAAGCAAGTCAACAGTCTTTCCAGTGATTCCTGTCAGCAGCCGGCGCGACTCAGTTAGCTCCATTCGCGCCTCGCCCTGAGTCAGCCGATTGAAATGATGATGCCAAAGACCGTGAGCTCCAATCGTGATTAACGGGTGCCTGGAGATCTCGCGCAAATCACCTTCTGAAAGGTAAGTGTCCCGGTCAAGGAAACCCGCTGTGACAAAAAGCGTCATGGGCAACTGAAATTTTTCGAGCAGCGGAAGGGCAACTGTCAGGTTGTCGCGAAACCCATCATCAAAGGTGATTGCCACGAGTCGCTGGCGCAGGCCGGCTCGCAACGTTTCCTCGAGAGGCACCACGCGCCGCCAACGAGCCAACCATTGCAACTGGCGCTCAAACTTTTCCGGTGAAATATCAGCATCTGCTTCCATGGGTTCGGGGGGCGAGCTGATGGTGTGATAAACGAGGACCGAGTGCATATGAGTTATGAAGTAGGTGCTAACCCCTGGGCGAGTCTGCTGCCGATTCCCTTTCCGTTCGTTTGTTTGCTTGGCTGGGGGGCCAATAAGAAGTCCGTTCTTGATATTCAGGCGTAGGTGTAGTCCCTCAGGTCGTCGCTTTCTGACTTTAATTCTCCAACTTCTGTAAACGCTGAATCGGTGTCTCTTTTCACGGATCGAGTTCGCGGTTGGGGTTTACTGAGGATCCGCTCGACTGTTCGACTCGTGATCAGCCGAAGTCAGCTCAAATGGGGGGAACGCCTCCCGCGAAACACCTTGATGCTCGATTGGGTGGAGATTAAGAGGTTTCGCGCTCGCTCTTTCTTAACCGCCAACGTGCCGATTGCTGCCGCTATTGGTAAGCCTTTGGTCACACCGGATTGTGGGAGGTTGATTCCGAATCGATTTGGTTTTGGACTGAGCGAGCTGGCTTGGGAGCAAGTTTGGAACGGGGAGGATTTACGCTACGCCGGGTTGCGATAGTTCTGCACCGGAACGCGGGTTTTCAAACAGAGGTTTCGCGGGTGCGCTCTTACCAGAGCTCTTCAATACAGCCTCGGCCGACCTAAGTCGCTGGCGCCGGCTGATCGCCCAGTTTCCAAACCACTGCAACCATGGTCGGCTGGCCCAGTCCCATTCCCCAAGGTACTCGACCGGCAAGGCGCCCGTCGCTTTCTTGAATCTGTAGGGACCAGGATTGCGTACCGGATCGATTCCGCCAAGATCGCACGATTGCAGCTGAAGATGCAGGCAATGCTGGATCATCGCCCAAATTACTGCGTATGAGGAATGCAGCAGACGCCCTTGCTCGGTCGTTACCGACAGGAATGCCCTTGCCCGGTTGCCCAATATCAGCCAGCCATGCAGGCTGACCAGTCGGCCTTGCTCGTTCGTGCCGCGGTAGAGAACTAACTCATCCTTCAAATGCACAACGAGCTGCTCAAATTCTTCCCTCGAATGCTGCTCCTCCAGGCCTTTCAGAGACTGCATTTCGTCATACGCCGAAACGATTTCGTCAATACTGGGGTTCGTCCATTGCTGGACCGTCAAATTTCCTTCCTGGGCCCGGCGCAAATTCCGGCGCCAGTTTCGCTCGCAACCGGCAAGCAATTGAGCTTCATCCTTCGCCAGGTCGAGCCTTAATGAATAACAAGTCTGCAAGCTGAACCACGATCTTTGCCAACCCTGCGCAGTTAATCTCAAGGCGTCTTCAACCTGCCGTTGGCGGTCGCAGCGGAAGCGGCAGTAGACGCGCTTAAAGCCTGTCGTTTGCTTTATTGCTTTCTGGAAGGTTTCATCGCAAACAGAGAGGTCCCCAACCGGTCCACCCTCGCTCCAGATCAAGCCAACTCCCAGCGGATACCGGCGCAACAGGCCCAACATCATGGCGACGACCTCGCCCTGCTCATTGGAGGCGGACCAATGACAGGGTTCCCAGCCCAACGCGCGCTGGTATTCACCCCAGGCGTAGGTCTGAAAAGGCGTGTGGTCGGCAAGCCTCAGGAGCGCCTGGTCCCAGGTCTTTTCGGCTGCTTCATTGTCCAGTAGTTGCCAAGTGGCCATAACTACATATCCTCGCTACACTTTTTCGAGCCAACATTCTCGCCAAAACAGGAACGATTGCCGGGGGCAGAGACGGTGGCAAACACCGTCGCAGGTCGCTCCTTCCAGGAGCACTGTGTCTTTTATCTTGCGCTGCCGAGGAGTCGCTTCAAGAACGATGTTTTCAACTCGGTCCTGTACTCGAAGCACCTGCCCACAGAATCCCATCATCGTGGGAGCGAACAGCAGGTTTTGGTGTTTACCGGCGGAATCGAGCGTCTGTTTAATCTGCGCCAGCGACTTCACCCTTACTAAATCACCCGGTTTCAGGTTAAGGGGCTGCCCGCGAAAATCTCCGGCCGAACCCTCCACAAACCGCCACGAGTTCAGTTTGCAGACGTAAGCCACCTTGTTGTAGAAGGCAATCAGTAGGCTTTGGATGAAGGGTACTATCGCAGTTCGATTGTATGTGAGATCCCAAAGATATTGTTTCGGCTCCCACCAGGGTAACGGCTTTGAAGCGTTGAGAATCTCACTGGATTGACAGAAGAATTGGCCGTCTCCAGTTGCCAACGACTCAAGGTCCGCACGGCAAACTTTTGGTACGTGAAACCCATTGGACGAGGTCGGTGAGCCACTGCGTTTCAGCCAGGCTTCGTTCCAAAAGATGAGGCAAGCACGTCCACAGCCGTTGTGGCTACTGCCATCACAGCGTGCTTCTTCGAGAAACACGGTATTGTCGAACTGCCGCATCTCCTGGTCGTCTACACAAGTTTTGAAGGCCCGGGCTGAAACGCGCAAAGTCTTGCCACAGAACTTCAGCATCTCCGGCATGAAGGGAAGATTATCAAGCGTGCCTTTCTCGTTCAGCGTCGCCAGGATTTCTGCTTCGGAGCGGACCTCAACCAGATCGCCAGGTAGCAACTTACCTGGCACACAAGTCGTTGAAGGAGTGTTAGTCATAGTGCCATCCGAACGTTACGGCCGCGAGCGACCTCACCCGCAGGCGAGACTCACTCATATAGCTACTGGAAATCAGGACGGAGTCAATCGCCGAGTGTCCGGCGTAATAGCTCTTGATTCTTCAGCTCGTGTAAACGCTGAATCGACGCCTTTTTTCAAGGAATACCCCGCTTCGCGGGCGGTCGTGGTGTTTTCAAAGTCATGACACATAGTCCTGCCCTCGCCGCTGAGCGACGAGATCCTTATGGACCTGTGGTCGAAAAGAATGCCTCGTTCCGTCGAAGCGAAATGTGTCTGCCGGGGACGAAAGATTTCGCCTCGACGGAGCGCATGACGTGTAATGGGTCCTGGTTCTATAAACATTTAGTCCCGCAGGTACGGAAAGCCACTCGTCTCCAGCTTCAGATCGAAAGAGATCTGGGCGCAGAATCCGAAGAGCGTTCTGCGGCGAAGCGCAGCGCGCCGGCGCTGATCCATCCGACCAGGAGCCAGCCAACCGGGGCAACCGAATAAAGCGTGAAAGTGTTACCAAAGAAACTGTTGAGAATTAGAACGGGCATCAGGGTTGCCGCTATTCGCCACACGCGCTGCTCAGAGGAACCGGGCTCCGCCTGACGGAAGGTGCGCCAACTCATCCAGGCTGCGCGGAAGAGAATCCACATGAAAAGCAACGCCGCGGGCAAGCTACACATGATGGCGGTGGAGATAAAGTAACTGTCGATCGGCGGCAACTCATCGTCGGTATTGTTGAATCGCCACGCGGCCAATGATGTTCCACCCACACCGATACCCAACGGATGATAGGGAATAAAGTCCGTGGCCAGGTAAGTCCAGTTCTTGAGACGTTCCTGCAAACTCGCCTCATCAGTCGGGTTGAGCGTGCCGCGCGCTGTGTGAGAGACCACCGCGCCCATTTTCTGGTCTTCATCGTAGCCCCTCATGTCATCGTCGGTTGGCGCTTTGACCATTACAACCACGAGCAGGACCGGTAACAGCACAATTGCAAGTCGCACGCTTGCCGCTCGCCAGGTCCGCGCCCCAGATAACACGAGAACCAGCACTCCGAGCATTAGTCCGAAGATTGCGGTGCGCTGTCCGGTAGTCAGCAACATTCCGGTTAGCGCGGCGCCGCAGGCAAACCAGCCCGCGCGTTGCATGTTACTGGCAGCACAGGCGCCGAACCCAAATGCGATGAGCGCGCCAACTTCAATGTACCTTCCCCATTCTTCGGCACTGCTGTATGTCGCCAGCGCGCGCTTTACATTGCCCACCTGGATTGAGTTGTAAAACTCGGTGTTATCAATCCAGTACTGCTCGAAGCTGGGGAATCCAAAGATAAGTTGATAGAGCCCGTAAACCGACGTAAGAATTCCGAGAACAACTATCAAGCGGAATGCCGTTTCGAGAAACTCGGGCTTTATGGATTGACCAAAGTAGAACCAGGCCATCGGAACCAGCATGAACAAGGCGCCGGAAAGACCGACGGCAATCCCGCCTTGCAACGGATTGAAGATTTGCAGGAA
>DATKIS010000726.1:0-5871 GCA_035543975.1 Pyrinomonadaceae bacterium | reverse complement strand
ATCACATTGCCCTCACGCAGTTTGATCGTAATCAATTGCCGCAGCAATGGCACCGGCAAAGCACGAGCCTCATCGAAGTCTTTATCGACACCCTCATACGACTCGATGATCCCGCGCAACTCAGAGTCAGCGGCCATGTCCAGTTCCGAGCACAGCTGTGCCTGGTCGGCAGTGGGGGTGAATGGCAGAATCGGCGCTGCTACCCAAATTCCCGGTGCAATGATTTCTGGTTTTTGTAAACCATCGATAGTTGGCCCATACGAAGAACGGTACATCCCGCGCTTTGCTCGATCGAGTGAGTTTTGATCGTCAAGCCCGCCCACTGAAATAGTCGAGGGTGAACTGGCTGGAGGTAGGACCAGATGCCCTGGGGACATTCCGGCATTCCCCACGGCGCAAACAACTATTAACCCCTCGGTGACAGCGCGTTCGACCGCCTGGCAAAGTGAGCTTTCCAGGTAAGACTGTTCGGCGTCGCCCCCGGCCGAAATGTTGACGACCCGGATATCGTATTTCGCCCGGTTCTCCAGCACCCACTCGAGTCCGCGCTGGATGTGTTCATCCGGGATGTGTCCGGTGCGGCCGATCTTTACCAGCACCACATTCGCTTCAGGGGCGATGCCGCGATAGAACTGGTCCGACAGGTAGCCGTTTCCGGCGGCTACTACGGACGTCATCATCCCATGCCAACTCGCCACATCCGTGGTCTCCAGCGAGGTCCGGTCATCTTCGGCGTCAAAGATGCTGTGGTAGGCCACGATTCGGTTTTTGGGTTTGGTGAGATCGTCGTGGGCATAGAAACCTGAGTCGAGAAAAGCGATGGTTACCCCTTGTCCGGTGAATCGTTCGTCAGCATTCATCCGCAGCGGCGTGGGCAAAACATGATCGGTCTGCTCAAAAACGATGTGATGAGAATCGATTTGGACCCGGGCACGGCTGAAGAGGTCAAGGCAACTGATGCAAATTTCACTCGCCTCCGCCGCCGCGGCCACATTCCCCTGGAGCAAAGATCTAAGTTCGGGAGCGATTTCCCCGAGCGGGATGCGCTGCTCATTCACACGCCGGCAAAGGTAACAGCCCAGATTCGCGGGCTCGGTAGTTTGATCAGGATTGGCGGAAACAATTAACTCGGACATTGTGAGGGCAGTGTACTTTATTCTGCGATGATTTCAATCGCCCGGTATTTCGCGAGTGCGGGGACAGAAACGATGTAAGGAACCCACTACACCCAGCGATACTGGGTTGGCCTGCATTCAAACCAAATTGTTGAGACAGGATCAACTGTTCTCTTGGGGGCCGTCATAGCTGCTCCATCAACAGCCTACCGGCTACCGCGAGGTGGTACTGAATTCTTTCCTTTCCAGTAACGCGTTGGGTAATTGGCTTCTCGTGCCTTAACGCCAACGAACCGGGCGGCGGCTGATCGAGTTACCCATTTTGCCTCTGGTTGTAAACTGCACGCGCGCCCGTATAATGTAGCTTCGTATCCAACAACCGATAACCAAAAGGCTCGATTATCATGGTCCAAACCGAAGCAAGTGTGTCTGATCTGTTTCGCCGCGCTCAAGCTCTAAGGAAGGAGCGCCCCAACGCCCCTTACAAAGAGATCAAAGATTTGCTGGTGAAAGAGTTCTCAGGCCAGCCGTTTCCTTCCCTTAACAACCTCACCATCCCGGAGCAGGATGAGCGCGCGCCAGAAGAAGACTGGACCGCAGGGTTGCCGATTGTGAGGCGCGGCATTCAGTTTAAGGACTGGAAGGAGATTGCCGACGGAATAATTTTGAGCCTCGAGCAAACTGAGAACTACGAAAGCCAGCGAGGCCCGGAAGGCAATCGAGACGACTGGCACGACCGTACGCGGGGCATCGAAGCGTCCACCAAAAAAGGCGTCGGCAAGTGGATGCCGGAAGAGTTGATGAAGCTGGCGGAGAACAGTCTCAAGAAATAGAGGTGCCTTCTAGTCATGAAAGCGAATTTTGCTCTAATCACCACTTGTCTGATCGCGTTGCTCTCCGCCACACCGCTGGCGGCGAATCTGCCTGGACAAGACCCGGCCATTGAAGTTTGTTCTTTTCCAATCTACAAAAGTCGTGAAGTCGATCGAAAAGTAAAGATACTTGTCAAACCGGAGCCGAAGTTCAGCCGGCAGGATCGACAGGAGCACGCGTCTGAGAGAATAGTTCTGACGGCGGTGTTGTGCGGTTCAGGCGAGGTGACCCAAATTAGAGTCAAGAGTGGGCTCTCAGATAGCGCGAATACAAAAGCTATTGAGGCAGCACGTAAGATCAAATTCATACCCGGCGAAAAAGACGGGAACAAAATATCGCAATCGCTGATTCTTGAGTATCACGTGCAGAACTGAGGTCGGTGAGATGAGTTTCCTCGGAAGTCTATTCAAAGATCCGAAATACCAGCCTGGCGATCCCCGCCAGCCCGAGGAGATCACCGGAGCCGATATCATCAGTCCGGACACGCGACGTGAAAATCGAATCCCTCCCGGACAATCGCGCACCAAGAAGTGGCCCGTGCTCGACGCGCATGGCACTCCCGAAGTTGATCTTGCGACCTGGTTCTTTGAAGTTGATGGGTTAGTCGAACATTTCCAGCAGTGGTCGCTGGATGAATTCATGCAACTTCCGGCCGTGAAGGTCTATGCCGACTTTCATTGCGTCACGCGTTGGTCGCGGCTGGATAACGTGTGGGGCGGGGTACCGACGCGCGAGCTGGCCAACATCGTCGGGATTAAGCCGGAAGCGAAGTTTGTGTTGGCACTGGCTTACGATTCCGGCTGGACCACCAACGTCCCGCTTGAATACTTTCTCAATGAAGATTCCCTCTTCGCCTGGTCACATGATGGCGAACCGATTCCGCCTGAACACGGTGGGCCCGTGCGCTTGATCATTCCACAACTCTACGCCTGGAAGTCAGCCAAGTGGATCAAGGGAGTTCGGTTCCTGGCTGAGGATCAGGCCGGCTATTGGGAAGAAGGCGGCTACCACATGCGCGGCAACCCCTGGGGGCCTGGCGATGGAGAGAGGTTTCGCTGGTCGTAAAGCGGCACAGTATTAAACAGCAAGAGCGGGGTATCACTATTTATTGAATGCAGCCATCCACACCCTCAGTACCCAAAGACGCCGCCGCGGTAATCCTTCTTCAACCCAACCCCAGCCTAAACGACCCGGAAGTTTTCCTGGTCAAGCGGAGTGAAAAGCTAGCTTTCCTCGGAGGCTATCATGCGTTTCCAGGGGGCCAGTTTGACCCCGGCGACGCCACCGTCTCCGTCCGGAATTGTGACGACGCGGAAACTGCGACCGCGATCAGCTGCGCCGCCCGCGAGTTGTTTGAAGAGACCCAGGTATTGGTCGCACGTGGTGGAGAAGCGTTGACTCAAGGCCAACGCGCTTCCTTGCTGGACGACCTTGATTCGAAGCGCATGTCCTGGCCGGCACTGCTGACGCATTATGATCTTCACCTCGACGCGGACGATTTCACTTTTGTTGGCCGCTGGGTGACTCCACCCTTCAGCGCTCGCCGCTTCGACACCTGGTTTTTTCTGGTTAACTGTCCTCCCAAACAACGCGCCGATATCGGTGAAGACGCCGAACTCGCCAGTGGTGAGTGGATCCAGGCGGGGGAGGCGTTTGGCCGCTGGGAGCGTTCGGAGATACTGGCGGTGCCCCCCGTGCTGCATGCCCTGAAAACTCTATCCAACGGCCTTGAGGGAAATCTGATTGAGCGATTTCTGGCATTGCCCAACGCTCACCGAGAACCAGTCCGTCGGATCGAGTTTCGCCCGAACTACATTTGCTTTCCGGTGCGGACACCAACCAAGCCGCCCGCGACGCATACCAACTGCTATTTGATTTACACCTCCCACGAGCTTCTCATCGTCGATCCTGGGTCGCCTTACGAAGATGAGCAGCAGGCGCTGGCTGAATCTGTCGATTCGCTGATTGCTGAAGGCAGAGGCCTGCGTGAAATCGTCCTGACCCACATGCACCCGGATCACATTGGCGGCGTCAATGCGCTCCGGGCGCACTTAGGCGAACGGGTTCCGGTGGCGGCGCACCGACTAACCGCCGAGCCCCTGGCTAATGTGATTCGGGTGGACCGAGTGATCGAGGACGACGAGGTTATTAAGCTCGACGGTTTGCCTGAGATTAGTCTGCGCGCCATGCACACCCCCGGGCACGCGCGCGGTCATCTCTGTTTCTACGAACAACGAACCGGCACACTACTCTCCGGGGATAATGTTGTGGGGCTGGGCTCGGTCCTCATCGATCCGCCGGAAGGAAACATGACCGACTATCTCCGCTCTCTCGAGCGAATGCGCGGGCTGCCGAATCTCTCCGTCATCTTTGGCGGACACGGCCCGGCCATCGGAAATCCTTACCCGAAGATCAATGAATACATTTCGCACCGGCTGGAACGCGAACAGAGGATTCTCCAGGCTGTATTGGAAGGTGCGACAACTCCGAAAGACATCGTTGCTCGTGTCTACACCGATGTTTCGCCAAAGGCGCACGCAATGGCCGAGCGTGCGGTCTTAGCTCATCTTGAGAAACTGGAAACAGACGGTCTGGTTTCGCAAGACTCTGATGGCGCTCTCCGGGCAAAATCCCAAGCTACATAAACCACTCGTCGCCGTTAAGTCGCCCACTAAAACAAACCGCGAAATTACACCGCAGCCCGAAACGAGCATTTTGTTCGGGTTCTTTCGTGTGCCTTCGCGGATCGTGCGTTCGTACTTTGCGTTCTTTACGGTTAAAATCTTTCAATCCTAGATCCCAAAACTAAATATGGAACAAGCAAAGACTCTCGGCGAACTAAGAACCAGCGGTTATCGGAGCGTTTCCGTCAAAGATGAGTTACGCGCCAACCTTCTAAGGAAACTGCGGTCCGGCGAAAAACTATTTCCCGGCATCGTCGGCTACGATGAAAGTGTTATCCCCCAACTCGTCAACGCGGTGCTCTCGAAACACAACACCATTCTGCTCGGCTTACGCGGACAGGCGAAGAGCAGGATCATCCGGCAACTCACCCTGTTGCTGGACGAACAAATTCCGGTCATCGCCGGTTCTGAAGTTAATGACGACCCCTTTCATCCGATATCGGCATACGGCCGCCGCACGCTCGAACTTCATGGAGACTCAACGCCCATCGACTGGGTTGGGCGGGATGCGCGCTTTGTTGAGAAGCTGGCAACGCCCGACGTCACCATTGCCGACATTATCGGCGACTTGGATCCGATCAAGGCTGCCAAGGGCGGACACCTGCTGAGCGACGAGTTGACCATTCACTACGGCCTGTTGCCGCGCGCTAATCGCGGCATCTTCGCAATTAATGAGTTGCCGGATCTCGCTGGGAAGATTCAGGTCGGCCTTTTCAACATCATGCAGGAAGGCGATGTGCAGATTAAGGGTTACCCGGTGCGACTGCCACTCGATGTGATGCTGATTTTTTCAGCCAACCCGGAAGACTATACCGCCCGCGGAAAGATCATCACGCCGCTGAAGGATCGCATCGGCACTGAGATCATGACTCACTACCCGGCGGAGCTGCAGACTGCGGTTGAGATCACTCGCCAGGAAGCGTGGGTGAACCGAAACGGAATTGAAGGTGCGGGTGTGGCGAGCCAACCGGTGCACATTCCCGACTTCATTCGTGAAAGCGTCGAGCAAATCGCGTTTGAGGCGCGCGATGATACCCGGATTGATAAGCATTCCGGGGTTTCTCAGCGCATGCCGATCACAGTCATTGAGTCGATGGTCTCCAATGCAGAGCGGCGCGCCATACTCACGGGGGAAGAAGCGATCGTGCCGCGTATTTCCGATATCTATGCCGCAATTCCGTCGATGACCGGCAAGATGG
>DATKIS010000725.1:0-5162 GCA_035543975.1 Pyrinomonadaceae bacterium | reverse complement strand
CCTGCGGCGCGGGCCAGTTCGACTGTTTCAGCAAACGCCCGGGCAGTAACCACCACTTCATGATTGCGCCGAATAAACTCTTTCTTGAGCGAGCGAAAAAACGGCACGTGAGGGGAATTCGCCAGATCGATCCAGATTCGCATTGGCAACTAATGAAAACCAGAACTATGTGTGGACTGTTTCCGACTTGAGAGAAAATTGCCGCACCGAATCAACGATGCTCGTTACTTCCTGGCTGGTCAACTCAGGATACATTGGGAGCGAGAGAACTTCCTTGCAGGCCCGCTCAGTCTCCGGCAGGTCTCCTTCGTTATAACCCAGATGACGAAAGCCTGGTTGAAGGTGCACCGGAATTGGATAGTGCAGGCCGGTGCTGATGCCGGCCTTTTGCAGGTGGTCACGCAGTTCGTCGCGTTGTTCGGTAAACAAAGGAAAGACGTGGTGTGCCGAGATGGTGTCAGGTTGTGGTTCCAGAAGGCGAACATCCGAGCCGGCAAGTTCTCGATAATAGAAGGCCGCGTGCCGTCGGCGAAGAGCATTCCACTGGTCGAGGTGCTTCAGTTTCACTCCCAGGACAGCTCCCTGAATAGCTTCCATGCGGTAGTTGTAACCCACCATCGTATGAAAATACTTTTCCTGCTGGCCCTGATCGCGCAGCTGCCTGAGAGGTTCGATATACTTTTCCTCACTGGTCACGACCGCGCCTCCTTCGCCAAAGGCGCCGAGGTTCTTTCCTGGGTAAAAACTAAAACAAGCCAGCGCGCCCATACTGCCGGCTCGTCGTCCCTTGTATTCCGCCCCATGGGCCTGGGCCGCGTCTTCAATCACAATCAGGTTGTGACGCCGAGCGATATCAAGAATCGGATCCATGTCGGCGCAGTTTCCGTAGAGATGCACCGGCATGATTACTTTGGTCTTCGGAGTTATGGCTGCCTCAATCCTGGCCGGATCGAGATTGCAAGTGAGCGGATCAATGTCCACCAGGACACCCTTGGCGCCCGTATAGCAAATCGCCGCGGCCGTAGCCACGAATGTGTAACTGACAGTGATTACTTCGTCGCCCGGGCCAACCCCGGCCGCGAGCAGGGCTAAATGGAGAGCACTCGTCCCGGAATTCATTCCCAGGGCATAACCCGTCTGGCAATAAGCCGCAAAGTTAGATTCGAACGCGGCCACTCGTTCGCCCAGAATGAATTGAGAACTCTCAACCACATCTTTGATGGCGCTATCAATCTCGGCCTTAATGCTCTTGTATTGTTTTTTTAGATCTATTAACGGAATCATTTCGACTTTGCTTCCATGGTTCGTTTGGGTTCTCTGACGTCGCCGATTACGCGCGCCGGTACGCCAGCGACAATCTGATAGTCCTCGACGTCTCGAGTGACAACCGCGCCAGCGCCCACCATTGCCCGCTGACCGATGGTAACGCCAGCCATAATCGTTACATTGCTGCCAATTGCCGCCCGCTGCTTCACTCTGGTTTGCACGACTTTCCAGTCCTGCTCGGTTTGCATGCTACCGTCGTCGTTGACAGCGCTTGGGTACGGGTCGTTAGTGAACATTACCCCGTGGCCAATAAAGACCTCGTCCTCAATAGTGACCCCTTCGCAGATAAACGTGTGCGATGAGATTTTGCAGCGTGCGCCGACTGAAGCGTTTTTTTGAATCTCGACAAACGCTCCGATTTTCGTCTCTGCCCCGATGGTGCAACCGTAGAGGTTCACCAACTCGGGTTGGAAGATACGAACGTCCTGGCCTAACGATACGTCTGGAGCGATTGGCACTTTATGGTTCTCGATTCCTGCAAACCGTAACTCTTCGGCAACGACGATCACCGTTGTCTGGTCCTCGTCCCGGAGGGACGACATGTTTATAGAATGCGCAGCGTCAAAAGATTCTTCCTCGCTCCAGCGGAGCGAAACCTAAAGTGGGTCTGGCCGCCAACCTCCGAAACATCCCGCTCCGCTGGAGCGCAGTCTTTGAGGTCTATGGTTTGACCTATAAACATTCGGCTCCTCCGGAGCCGGCGTGTTTACGTAGCAGCGCTTTGGACATCCAACAGCCTTGCCAGCGCGTAAAGCATCCACGCCTCCGTCCAGCGCATGAATGGCGTCCGCACGGTATAGAAACGCCGCCGCTGATAATAGAAGAAGCCTCGGCTATCGCGCAGGTTACTAATGGTCCAGGCGGCGACGGCTTCGGCCAGCGGCAAGGCTTCACGATCCAACTCCTGCAACTCTATCAGCGTTACGATCGCAGTTGCAGCCGCATGCGTGTCAGCTGGATAAAGTGAGTCATGGTAGTATTTCGGCCATCCGCCCGCAAGAAAGAAGCTGTCCCGCCAAAAGCGATATCCCCGCTCCAATGCCTGCCTGAGACCGGGCTGGTCGTCTGGCAAGAACTTCAAAATCCGCGAGAGCGAGAGCAGGACGTAAGCAGTGTGGAAGTTGTCCACCCAGCCTTGGGCCGGGCCGGCTCCGTAGTCCCATGACCCGTTTTTGTTTTGCCTGTGGATGACGTAACGGACGGCGCGAACCGCTAGGTCATTAACCACCTCACGAAACTTCGTATCGCCGGTTAGCTCAGCGACGCCCGCCAATGTTTCAGCCGCCAGCAAACTAGCGTTAAAGACTTTCGTTTCGTCCAGGGGAGAGTAACTAAAACAAAGCTCTCCGTCCTCACCGTTTGAGTCAACCGTGCGCCGCAAATCCTTCAGGATGAATTCACAACTGCGGCGCGCCGTTTCCAGGTATTTCCGGTCGTCAAAGGTTTTGAAGGCATCGAGGAGGGCCCGCACTGCAAAGGCGGTCGGCACAATCATGGGCGTGTCCCGGGGAGCAAAGAAGTGGCGACTTTGCCAATCGAAGTTATACCCCCAGGCTGGGCCGTGGAATCCGGTGATTTGCATTCGCAACAACCGGTCGAGCAGTTCGCGAGTTTCGGCAGCCGCCTCAGCGGTTTTTGTGCGCCGGTAACGGGCCAGGCTGGCCAGCGCAAACAAAGCAATTCCCTTTGAGTTTCTTTGAGGGGGAACCAGGGCGAGCGGGCGCAGATTCAAAGGAGAAAGTTTTAAGAGTTGAGTCGAAACTAGTCGAAGGGTTCGCGAGTGTCTGAGCGGAGTTCGTTGCAGGACACGGCTGTTCAGAGCGTCGAATGGATCTGAACCAGCGAAGTCGCGGGAGCGGCACCAGAGGAGAAGTTCGTCGTGGGCTTGCTGAATTGAAGATTGGATCGGCATGGTTTAGCCCCCCGCCTACCGCTCACTGCCCCTGCTCACTCACGACCGACGTCTCAATTCGCCGTGGGGTTTCGATAAAGCTTTCGTGCCAGAGTTCAAACATCAGCAGCGTCCAAAGCAGCTTGCGGTGATTCGCCACTCCGCGTTCGTGTTCATCCTGCAGCCTCGTGACATACTCGGGATTGAAAACCCCGGCTCTCCGGACGCGTTCGGGTGATAAGAGATCTCTTGCCAGGGGCCGCAGCAAGCCTTTCAACCATTCTGCTACCGGCACACCAAAACCTTTCTTGCTTCTCCGAGTCACAAACCGAGGCAGGCAATCCTCAATCGAGCGCTTCAGAATGTATTTTGTCTTCCGTCCGCGAAGCTTGTAGTTCGAAGGTAGTGAAGCGGCAAACTCGGCAACTCTGGGATCGAGGAATGGAGCGCGCACTTCCAGCGAGACCGCCATACTCGCGCGGTCAACCTTCGTGAGAATGTCTTCGGCGAGGTAAAGCTGCGTGTCGACACTTTGCATTCGCTCGACCAGGTCCGTGGAGTCACATTCCTCCCACATCAGGCGCGCGTCGCGATAGATATCCCCGTCGGTTTCCCTCATTACCTCGGCAGTGAGCAACTCCTCCTGCTCGTTTGGAGCAAATGAGCCAAACCAGATGTGATGCCGCGCAACCCGATCATATTTTGTCCCGGCGACAAACTTCGTGGCTTTATAGTCGAAGGAAAGGTTTTTGGTCTTGACCGGAAGCAGCCGGACCAGGGGTTCGATCAGACCGCGTCGGGCGAATCCAGGGATTCGTGAATAGATTTCAGCCAGCTGATGCCCGCGATACATTGGATATCCGGCAAACAGTTCATCACCACCATCGCCTCCCAACGCCACCGTCACATGACGCCGCGTAAAGCGCGAGAGTAAATATGTCGGCACCAGGGAAGGATCGCTAAACGGCTCGTCCATCCACGACCCGATCTCGCCGACCAGGTTGGCCGCCAGGTTCGCGCTCAGCCGTTCTTCGTGATGATCGGTACCGAGAAACTTCGCCACCGCCCGCGCATACGAGGATTCATCAAAGGAAGCTTCCGCAAACGAGATCGAAAAAGTCTTCACCGGTTCTGACGACGCCCGGACAGCGAGCGCGGCGATAGCAGAGGAATCAACTCCGCCAGACAGCAAAACCCCCAGCGGCACGTCTGAGACGAGACGCATGCGGACCGAGTCTGCCAGCAACTCGCGCAAATGTTCGGCAGCCTCAGCTTCAGAAGGGACGGGTTGACTGGTCTGGAAACTCAGCGACCAATAGCGATTAGTTTCGACCTTGCCGTCCTGCAGCGTTAAGGTATGGGCAGCGGGTAGCTTGTTTATCCCCTCGTAAATGGAAAGCGGGGCGGGCACATAGTCAAAGGAAAGATACTGGCGCAAGGCCTGTAAGTTCAGCGAGCTTTTGACTGCAGGGTGAGCCAGCAGGACCTTCGGTTCCGAAGCGAAAAGCAAAGTATTGTCGAACACTCCCCAATAGAGTGGCTTTTCACCAAAGCGGTCGCGCGCCAGAAACAGCTTTCGTTGCCTGGAGTCCCATAACGCCAGCGCAAACATCCCGTTGAGGTGCTGGACCATCTCCTGGCCATACTCCTCGTAAAGGTGCGGCAACACTTCGGTATCCGACATACTCCGGAAGGAGTGTCCACGCTTTTCCAGGTCGCGGCGAATTTCCCGGTAGTTGTAGATCTCGCCGTTGAGGATGACGGCCACGCTCTTGTCTTCGTTGAATGCCGGTTGTTCGCCGGTTACCAGGTCGATAATAGCCAGGCGCCGCATACCCAGGGCTACCCCACCCGCTACCATGAGCCCCTCCGAGTCGGGCCCGCGGTGGATCATTCGCTCGCACATCGAGTGCAGGAGTTCCCGCGCGCCGTCGGGCTGAGGAGC
>DATKIS010000724.1:0-3106 GCA_035543975.1 Pyrinomonadaceae bacterium | reverse complement strand
GTGCAGCAGCTACTAACCGCCGGGCAAACCGCGCAGAACAGCGGACGCTTTGAGGAGGCCGTTGCTATCTACAATCGCGTCATTGCCTTGTCTTCAAACAACCCGCAAAACGCAGCGGTGGCCAACCTGAAGATTGGCAACGCCTACATGGTCCAGGGCAAGTTTGAGAATGCCGCTGTCGGCTATCAGCGGGCGTCTGCTCTCAATCCCAACTACGCTGAAGCCTACAACAACCTGGGGGAAGCTTTCGGTGAGTTGAAACAGTATCCCCGCGCGATCGAGGCTTTCAACAAGGCCTTCGTTATCGATCCCACTTTGCTTAAGGCGAAATACAACCAGGCAGTCACCTATGATCGCATGGGCAATCTGCGTTACTCGGAATTTGTTTTTAAAAACCTGATCAAGAGTAATCCCGAATACTCACTCGGCTACGATGGTCTCGCGGTTACCCTTTCAAAAGCCGGACGGGCGAAAGAGGCCATCGTATTTCACGACAAGGCAATTGCCCTGAATCCTGAGGAACCCTCTTACTACTTCAATTGCGCCATCAGCCATCTCATGTTGAAAAATACCGCGAAGGCGCTGGAGCAACAGGAAATACTCAAACAGATAGATCCCGCCATTGCCAACCGTCTCGCCAGCGTAATCGTGAAGCGACAGATGTAATCTGAGCACGCCGGTCGGTGATTAGTCTCCCGGCGTTGAAGAGACTACCGGTACACTTTCTGTGAACCGCTCTTTCTTTTCAGAAAAACCAGAACTTCTGCGCTATACTCTGGTTTCTCGAACAGTAGTCTCAGTTTACCGATCTTCCCGCGCTAACCTCATTCTCAATAAGGAGCCAGACCGTGAACGCTGAAGTCACTTCGAAAGAACCCTCGCCACCGAAGGCGCAGGAGCAACTGGTCGGTACGTGGAGATTGATCTCCGCTGAAGATGTGGACCCCAATACCGGTAAGTGGGTACCGTATACATTCGGCAATCCTCCATCGGGTTACTTCATTTACGATGCAACCGGCCACGCCTCGATCCAGATCATGACCACGCCACCGGTATCGATCGCGTCACCAGACAATCCGACACCGGAGGAAGCGCTGGCTATTTTCAACGGGTACATCGCTTATTACGGAACCTACACCGTTGACGACGTCAATATCAGTGTCCAGGTTGAAGGCGCGTGGGATCCGAGCCAGGTAGGAACCGACCAGGCGCGGCCCTACCAGCTGACTGGCGACACTCTGATTATCGGGGACCAAACAACCTACAAGAGGACCCTTGAGCGAGTTAAGTAGAACGGGCTAAATGCGCGCCTGCTCGCTCATGTCTGACGAACCTGGATCGTCCAATCTAATACCCAATGTATCGCCTTGCCACGACAACATTATCGGGGGGACTGCGCGTCCACCTCTTGATTGTCATCCTTCTATTACTGGCGTGCTGGTCGACCGTGCAAACGCAGGGGCTGAGCAAACCAACCTTACCTCAAGACAAATCAAGCGCGCGCGCCCCGCAGATCCGCAACTCAGACGGCATCTCGGTGGAGTTCAGTATCGATCCAATTTCTGCTGAGAAACGGGATCGGAACGAACTCCTGGCCGGCACGGAGGCGCAGATAAGGTTCAAAATTGTCGAAGTCACTGGCGGCAAGTCCATCAGGACTGTACGTCCGGCGGCCTGGATTGATCGACGGATAAGCGCTCAGGCTCCGAACGCCACCGAGTGTCGCGAGAAGGTGCAGCAGTTTCTGCAACCCAGTTTTAGCAAGCGGCCAACTGCCGACCTCAATTCCTATTTCGTACTGGCCCTTAACCACGAATCCAACATTTCAGTAATCGATCCGCTTTCCGGGTTTGGCGGCAGCAAGCTCTATACCTTGATCGCCTTGAACTCGTCTGGTGAAGATTGGGTAATGAGCGCTGACAAGAGGCGGCTCTATGTCTCAATGCCGGCAGTAAATCAGGTCGCCGTTATTAATCTCCAAACCTGGAAGGTAGTTACCAACATTGATGCCGGAACCAGGCCCAGCCGCGTTGCCTTGCAGCCGGACGGCAGATACTTGTGGGTGGGCAATGATGCGAGTTCGGAGTCGGATGCCGGCGTCACAGTGGTGGATACCGAAACGCTGAACGTTGCGGCCCGCATCAGTACTGGTTTGGGACACCACGAAATCGCGTTTGCTGAAAACGACAGCCTGGCTTTTGTGACCAACAAACAGGCTGGCACTCTATCGGTGATCGACATCCGGAAGCTCGCCAAAGCCGCAGACGTGAAGGTCGGTTCGATGCCGTCGTCAGTGGTGGTGTCGGCTCTCAGCAAGTCGGTCTACGTGGGAAATGAAGGCGACGGAACGATTGTGGCGGTAGATGCTTCCCGCTTCGAAATTCTAGCGCGCATGAAGGGCCAACCAGGCCTGCAAACCCTTCGCATATCACCGGAGGGACGCTTTGGGTTCGCGGTCAATCCAGTCGAAAGCACCGTCAATATCTTCGACGTCTCGGCCAATCGACTGGTCCACCAGGTGCCCGTCGGGCTGGCCGCTGACCAGATATCCTTCACCCGAGACTTCGCCTACGTGCGCTCGACCGGCAGCGAGTTTGTCACGATGATCAAGACGTCTACGCTCGAAAAGGAAGCTTCGGTTTCTCGTTTTCCAGCCGGGCAGCACGCACCCAAAGATTCACGGGCATCCTCGCTGGCTAACGCTATTGTTCCAGGCCCGGAGAGTGGTTCGGTGCTGGTAGCAAATCCGGCGGATAAGATGATCTATTTTTACACCGAAGGAATGGCTGCGCCGATGGGAAGCTTTCAAAACTACCGGCGCGACCCCAAAGCCCTGCTGATCCTCGACAATGGCTTACGCGAAACCGCAGGCGGAGTTTATACAACGACAGTCCGGCTTAACGACGCCGGCTATTACGATGTGGCCTTCCTGCTCAACTCGCCACGAGTGGTGAGTTGTTTCAACTTCGCAGTGGCCGAGAATCCGGAATTAGTCCAACAGGGACCTCCAACGATCAAGATCGTCCCGACTACGAAGGAAACAACTCTGCGGGTCGGAGAACGTCACGACTTGCGCTTCAAAGTAGTTGATAGCAATTCCAACGAA
>DATKIS010000723.1:0-6612 GCA_035543975.1 Pyrinomonadaceae bacterium | reverse complement strand
CGCGGGCTTGGATTTCGCAGCCCCCGCGTCCGATTACAACCTCCCTTGGCGATGGCTCCAAATCATCAGTTCTTCTTGGCCAGCCCGATTCGTCGCGACAACAACGCTTCACGCAGGTGATTTGGGTGGGCGAGGCTTAGGACCGTATTGCTCAACACCACCATCAACTCTTCATCCTCGCGACAGAAACAGCCGGTTAGCGGCTGGTCGCCAATTTTCCGGATGACCCCTTCCCTGATCCACTGCCAGAATTGCCTCTGAGTGGTCCAGAACTGTTTCTGGTTCGTACAGATTATCAGGGCGGTGTTCTTCTTTCGCTTCTTCTTGGTTTCGGTAGTTTTCAACATGGCAGTCTCAACCAGGCAAATTGGAGCCAGGATCTCGTGGTCGGGATAAATAAAGATCCGCGAAACTACACAAATCAACACGAACCGCTGGGGTTTCTCATTTTCGAGATATTTCGTGGATCGGTTGCTGGAACAGGAGGTGAGTTAAGTAGGGTCAAAAAAGGGGCCGCCCACCGAGGACGCCCCAAATGAATTACCCGATATGCAAAAGCTACTCGGCTTGCGAACCGCCTGCAGAAGCGGCTGCCTTCTTACCGGAGTTGTTGAATTGTGCTTCCGGCAAAAGCTCGCCCAGATAGTTGCGCAACTCCGTCTCATGTCCGTTCTTCGACAACACCGCCAGGTGATCCAAGGCTATGCGCACTTTCTCTTGCGGATACGCGGCGATCTTGCCGATAAAGATTTTCGGATGGCGCGTTTTGTTCATCGATTCCTCGGTGATTTGCAGTTCTTCTATTAACTTCTCACCGGGTCGGATCCCCGTAAACACGATATCCACGTCCACAAACGGTTTGAGGCCAGACAGGTTGAGCATGTGTTTCGCCAGATCCAGAATACGCACCGGCTCGCCCATATCGAGAATGAAGATCTCTCCGCCCTGGCCCATGGCGCTGGCCTGAAGCACAAGTTGAGCTGCCTCCCGGATCGTCATGAAGTAGCGCACCATGTCCGGATGAGTAACGGTAATCGGTCTGCCTTTGCGAATCTGCTTTTGAAAGACTGTGATCACTGAGCCGGTAGAACCAATCACGTTGCCAAAACGGACAGCGACGTATCGCGTGAGAAAGCGCTTGTCGAGGTCCTGGACCACCAATTCAGCAAAACGCTTGGACGCTCCCATCACTGAGGTGGGTCGCACGGCCTTGTCAGTGGAGATAAGTACAAACGCTTCGGCGCCAAACTCTCCAGCCAACACTCCCAACAGATGCGTTGCCAGCACATTGTTTTTCACCGCCTCGGCGATGTTGTCCTCCATGATTGGGACATGCTTGTGGGCCGCGGCGTGGAGAATGACCTGGGGATGATACTTCTTAAAAATCGCGCGCATCCTGCCCTCATCGCCAACATCGGCCACCAGTTGCACGATGGGCAGATCCGGCCAGGCTTCCGTCATCTCCCGTTCGATTTCAAACAGCGCAAACTCAGACCGCTCAACCAGGAGCAAGCTGGCCGGTTGAAACTCCGCCACCTGCTGCGCCAGTTCAGAGCCAATCGAACCTCCGGCGCCGGTGACCATCACCGTCTTGTCGGCGAGGAACCGTCGCATATCTTCAACGTCAAGCTTGACCGGCATGCGTCCCAGCAGGTCTTCAATTTCGACGTCGCGAATCCGGCTGACCTCAACCTTGCCCCGCAAAATGTCGTAGAGCCCGGGAATGATTCGCACCTTAACCGGGATGCGTTCGCAGAATTCGGCAATCTCCCGAATGTAAGGACCCGGGATACCGGCCATCGTGATTACGACATGATCGATCTTCAGCTTCGGCACCCACAGCGGCAGGTCACGGGTTGGTCCCAGCACTTTGATTCCATGGATCATGGACCCGAGTTTGTTTGGATCGTCATCGATGAACCCTTTTACTTCCAGGTCCGTCTCGTGATGTCCCATGATCTCTCTCGCGGCCAGCATCCCGGCGCGCCCAGCGCCGATTAACAGGACCGCTTTCCGGTTCCCGTTAGTGGCCGCGTTAGTTTTGGGACGCTTTTCATACTGTTCGTAAAGTCCACGCCTCACCACTCGTAATCCCAGAACGCCTCCAAAGGCGAGGATCGTATCCATCACGATGATCGACAGCGGTACTCGCCAGGATTGAAACTGCGCGGGCAGCGCCAACCGCAACACGAGGATCGGCAACACCGACCAGCCGGCTGCTTTCAGGAAGGTCTTGATTTCAGACATCCCGATATAGCGCCAGATGAAGGCGTAGGCACCCGAGAGACACAAGGCGGCAAACTGGATGAGCACCACGTAAGGCAGTTGCGTTAAGGCGTTGACGAATTCATGCTTGGGAATAGCAAAGTCAAACCTTAGTAGATAGGTGAAGGCGAACACGCAGACCAGCACCAGCAGATCAAGGGCAAACTGGGCCGGCTTGGTCTGAAACGGTTTCCACCAGAGGCGCGGTTTTTTGGTGGACGGGTCGTTGTCGCTATTCATCGCAGCCTGCCCGACGGTCGTGTCCAACGTGCTTTTGGAGCTGGAATGATGGCCGTTACGACCGTTGTTCCTGGTTTCGAGCATAGAGATCTGGTCTACAGTCGGCAGCGAGGCATCACCGCGAAAGACAACTATTGTCGCCGTATTCAGCAGGACTTTGAGATCGGTCCGCCAGGTTCGCTGCTCCAAATACTCCAAATAGCCCCTGATCTTAAACGGTTGCAGCGTTTTCAGGTAGAAATGCTCCGGGTCGGTCTTGCACTCGCTCAGCAGCTTTTCTTCGTTCGCCAGAAGGAGACTCAAATGATCCGTGAGTCCGGGCCTCACTGACAACACTCGCCGCCATCTCGGGTTATTCAGGTTAACATACTGGGGGACTTCAGGGCGCGGACCCACCAGAGACATGTCACCCTTCAGGATGTTCCAGAACTGAGGCAACTCATCGAGCTTCAGTTTTCTTAGCAGAGATCCGACCAGAGTTACTCGTGGGTCACCTTGTGTTGCCAGCCTAAACCCTTCATTCGAAGCGCGCATTGTACGCAGCTTGTAAAGTTTGAATAATCGTCCGTTCAAGCCCACCCGGTCCTGCCGGAAGAAGATCGGGCCGCGCGATGTCAAGGCAATCAAGATGGCCATTAACCCGAGCAGCGGCGCCCCGAGCAGCAAACAGATCACCGCTATGGTCACGTCGAACCAGCGCGGCAATCCCGCATGCTTCGCGACTTTTGTTTTCTCCTGATTGCTCATTTCAACTTAACGCGCGTGGCGTTCGCAGAGTCCCCGTATCGTTTCCAGCACGAATTCAACCTCGGCGTCTTTCATAGCCGAAAAAATCGGCAAACTTACCAGCCGTTGCCACACCGCCGTGGCCACCGGAAAGTCTTCCGGCTTCCAGCCGAAGGTCTGTTCATAGTACGGATGCAGATGCAAAGGACGCCAGTGGACGGAACATCCTACTCCTGCTTCCTTCAATTCGCTGATGAAAGCGTCACGATCAATCTTGAGCCGGTCCAGGCGTAACCGAATAGGAAAAAGATGCCAGGAGTGAATGCGGTCGTTCGGTTCAGGAGGTAGCTCAATCTCCTCGATGTCGGCGAGCGACTCCAAATACCACCGAGCCAAACGCTCGCGCTCCTGGCGCATCTGCTCAGCCCTGGGCAGCTGATGAATCCCCAATGCCGCGGCAATGTCAGTCAGATTGTACTTGAAGCCCGGCGCAACGATCTTGTAGTCCCAGCTTCCGTTAGCGGAATAACGCAGCCACGAATCGTGGGACAGTCCATGAAGAGACATCAGGCGCATGCGATCAGCCAGGTCACCATCAGCCGTCACGGCCATGCCGCCTTCACCAGTAGTCATGGTTTTATTGGCATAAAAGGAAAAACAGCTAACCGCGCTGGTTTGGTTCCCGCAGAATTGCCACGGCTGATCTGAGGCTTTCCGCCAGGCGGAAGGAAACGCATGCGCAGCGTCTTCCACCGTCCAAAGGTCGAGCTTCGCGGCCAGATTTCGGACCGCTTCGACGTCCATCATTAGTCCGCCTACGTGGACCGGAATTATTCCGGCGAGTGACTCTGTCTCTGCAAAGACCGGGGGCAACTGACCGCTTTTGAGCTTCCCGACCTTGCGTGCGGCATCTTCAAGGTCGAGGTTGGTAGTGATTGGATCGCAATCTACCAGCACCGGGAGCGCGCCGAAGTAGCGAACGACCTCGGCGGTCGCGGCAAAGGTCATGGTGGGAACCAATACTGCCTGACGGGGCTTTAAGCACAACGCCTCCAACGCAAGATGCAGGGCTGCGGTGCCTGAATTAACGGCAACTGCGAACGGAGCACCGACGGCGGCGGCAAACATTTCCTCCAGACGCCGAACCCTCGGACCGGAAGTCAACCAGCCCGAACGCAGAGTGGCAACTACTTCCTCGATCTCTGGCTCTCCCAGGTCGGGAACGAAAAACGGAACCTTCATTGTCAAACCGATTTCACCATGACTGCGAGAAGATGGGTGCGAAGCAGGGGGATGGCCTCCAGTGCCGAAGCTATGGCCCAACTGCGCGGCGCAACAAACCTGGCCAGTGGCGGCGCCAGGGTCGCCGACCTGATTTCTCCCCTAAGATCCGGAAATAACTCGCGCAGTTCCTTTCTGCCAATACCGCGCACTTGCGCGTTGTTAGGGTTGTTAACTGCAAAATCATACCAGAGCAGGGCCCCGCCCGGAGCAAGTACTCTAAGAATTTCTCGGGCCACCATCCGGCGAACGGTGTCGTTTAGAATCGACGTAAACACCGTGGACGCAATAACCAGCCTGAAGAAACCGGTTTCCCAGGGCAGCGACCCGGCATCTCCGACGCGGAGGTCCGCCTGCGGCAAGACCTGGCGGGCTCGACTGACGCGCTCAGAACTTAATTCTATTCCGTGGAGATCGGTTTCCGGCACCCCCCACGATATCAAATCAGCCAGCCATCCCATGGAACCAAACCCAATCTCCAGACACTGGCCGGAGTCAAACGGGAAAAAACCGGCTCCGTGCAGTAGCCGCGACGCAATCCTTTTTCTCCCGGCCTGCATGAAGAGTGGCGTTGGTTGCCACGCCGCATAAAGATCGCGGTCGCCGTCTTTATCTCGCCGCACATATTCTGCCTGGATTCGGGCCCGCTCGGCCGCCGCAATATCCTTATCGCTGTTCATTCACAGTTGCTTCCCGCTCGGCAGCGACAGGTTTCCCGACTTCAAGTTTCGCGTCGGCTCCCCCCAACGCTTCCAAAAGCGCACTAGTCCAATAAGGAAACCGGTTCCATACGCGAAGTGGATCACCGCGTATGCGAGAGGAATCGAGGGCAAAAGCTTCCATTCAGCCTTCCGAACGCACACCAAAATGGAAGCTCCCAGGTTGACCGTCAGATACAGGGCCAGCAAAGAAATCGAAACCAACCGGGAGGCCAGAGAGAAAGGGGCTAACAGAATGGAAACCAACAGGGCCAGAACGAATCCAGCCGGCGCGAGTTGCCGCAGTCTCATCTGTAACGGGTGCTTCTGCATCACCCGGACCTTCCAGTAGCCATACTGAAAATACTGCGACCAAAGTGACTGGACTGAGGTTCGGTTGTAGTACCGCGACTTGATTTTCGGGCTCAGGAGAATTTTCCCACCGTGGGCCAGCAGCCGGTAGTTAAACTCATCATCCTGATTGCGCACCATCTCTTCGTCGAATAGGCCGACTCGCTGGAACAGTTCTCGCGGCCAGGCCCCGAGGTAAACCGTGTCGACCCACTCCTCGCGCTCCGAGTAGTGAAATCGAGCTCCGCCGACTCCAAACCACGACGAGGTTGCCAGCGCGACCGCCCGCGCAAACGGCGAGCTGCCCATAGCCGTCATCCGGCCACCTACATTCTGGGCCTCTCGGGATTCCAGCAAGGCAACGCATTGGCGCACATAGTCAGGCTCGATGATTGTGTGCCCGTCAACTCGGACAATGACATCACCTCGCGCCGCCTGCAGAGCCACATTGAGACCAGTGGAAGCGCGCCGGCCCGGATTGTCGAGAATGGTGACCGGAATTTCGGGATGTCTGGCAGCGACATCGGTGATGAGCTTTCTGGTTGCATCAGTAGACATCCCGTCAGCAATCAGCACTTCAAGCAGATCCGAGGCGTAGTCCTGCGTCAGCACCGCCTCGAGAGTTCGCTCAATGAACTCACCCTCGTTGCAGACCGGCATGATTACCGAAACCAAAGGACTACCCATAATCCGACCTTTAACTTTCCCGGCGCTGCGCGATTACGTGGATAGAGCTCACACACAGTTCTTCCGGGCTGAAACCCTTAAACGCGGGATCCACTGTCATAACCGGTAACCGGCTTAACGCTTTGTCGTTCACGTGGGGCTGCCACAAGACGATGTCGAAACCGTGGTCTTCAATTATCTGGCGCCATCGCGGCTCCCTCAGCCGGTTCTGATACAGGAAGCGCGAATTGTATTTGGCAAACTCGGCCTCCGAGAACTGAAGGAAATTGATCGTTGAGATTGAGCCATCCGAATGCGAAAAGTGATCGCTCAGATCGATCAGGTGCAGCATATAGCCGCCGGGCCTGATGACCCGGTAACACTC
>DATKIS010000722.1:0-4616 GCA_035543975.1 Pyrinomonadaceae bacterium | reverse complement strand
ATTGCGCTCCACACAAATACCCACAAGAACATCTGGACCGACGCCCAGTGCTCGCAGATGCTGGGCCAGTTGATTCGCCCGCGCATTCAACTCCGCATACGTAAGCTGCTCCCCTCCAAACACCAACGCCACTGCCTCCGGAGTGCGCTCCACCTGTAGTTCGAACAACTCCTGCACGCTTGTCGCCCCCGGATACTCAACCGCCGTATCGTTCCATTCCTCCAGCAACTGCCATCGCTCACCCTCGCTTAGCAGCGGCAACGCTTCGATCTTCTGCTCCGGATTCACAGCCACTCCATCGAGCAGCCGCTCGAAATGGCCTACCAGTCGCTTGATTGTCAGCTCATCAAAGAGGTCAGTGTTGTATTCGATGGAGCCGGTCAGCCCGTTATCGCTTTCTGAAAGAA
The DNA here is from genome assembly GCA_035543975.1 of Pyrinomonadaceae bacterium. Lineage (GTDB taxonomy): Bacteria > Acidobacteriota > Blastocatellia > Pyrinomonadales > Pyrinomonadaceae > PSRF01. The sequence goes on along the minus strand of DATKIS010000722.1, from coordinate 4,209 downwards.
AAACTGAAAGCTCATACTTGGCCGTCTCGATTTGCCCGCCTATCAAGCTCAGACGCAAACCAGTTGGACCACTTGTTTCCGCGTTGCCTTCTTCCGGGCCGCTGGCAGTGTTCTGCAAATGGAACATCACTTGAAACAGCGGTGAACGACTCAGGTCGCGCTGCGGCTCCAATTCTTCCACCAACTTCTCGAACGGCACTTGCTGATGCGCATATGCTCCCAGCGCTACCTCTCGCACACGCTTCAGCAACTCGACAAAAGTTGGCCCATCGCGCAGGTCCGTGCGCAGGACCAGCGTGTTCACGAAAAACCCGATCAGGTTTTCAATCTCCACCCGGTTGCGCCCGGCTATCGGACTACCCACGATGATCTCTTCCTGCCCGCTATGGCGATAGAGCAACGTCTGGTACGCCGCCAGCACCGTCATGAACAGCGTGCAATCATGGGCTCGACTCAACTCTTTAAGCGATTGAGTTGTACGTTTTGAGAAGCTTAAGGAATGCGACGCTCCCTTGTAGCTCTTCAACACCCCACGTGGTCGATCGGTCGGCAACTCCAACACCGGCAAATCGCCTCCCAACTGCTCTCGCCAGTATGCCAACTCTCCTTCGAGCACTTCGCCCTGGAGCCATTCGCGCTGCCACACCGCATAGTCGGCATATTGAATCGGCAGCTCCGGCAGAGTGCTTTCTTCTCCTTTATTAAAGGAGCGATATAAGGCTGTCAGCTCCTTACTCAGTACACCCATTGACCAACCGTCGCTGACGATGTGGGGCAGCGTCAATAACAGGACGTGTTTGTCCTCGGCCATGCGTAGCAACTTCACGCGCAGCAGGGGACCCTCACTCAGATCGAAGGGGATATTTCCCTCTTCGTTCATCAGGCGCCTAACTGTTTCCTCATCCTCAGTCTCTTCGCGAACGATCATGACCGGCTCTGGAGAAGAAATAATTTGCACCGGCTCACCAGCGATGGTGCTGAAACTCGTGCGCAACACCTCATGCCGCCGCACGATCTCATTCAGCGCCTGCCGCAACGCGTCAAAGTTAAACTGCCCCTCGAGCCGCACCGCCGTGGGCACGTTGTAGAATGTGCTCTGAGGATCCAACTCAGCCAGGAACCACAATCGCTGCTGCGCAAACGACAGCGGCAGCCTCTGCTCGCGACTCACCCGCCGCAACGGCGGTGAGAGAGCCCTCGATTCCTTACGCAATGCAGCTTCAATACTCAGCGCCAGTCCGGACACAGTCGGCTGCTCAAAAAGAGTTCTTAAGGACAGCTCTACTGAGAACACTTCCCGAATACGCGCGATCACCTGCGTCGCCAGCAGCGAATGTCCACCCAACTCAAAGAAGTTTTGCTCAGTACTCACTCCTTCAATTCTCAGCACTCCTGACCAGATATTGACCAGCAACTCTTCCACCGCTGTGCGCGGCTCACTGTAGCCCTCGATGCTCAGAGGTTGCGCCTCCAGCTCCGCCAACGCGCGCCGATCCACTTTTCCATTGGGCGTCCGGGGCATCTCCGCCAACATCACAACCGCCTGGGGCACCATGTAGCCTGGCAGTCGTGCCCGCAAATACTCTCTTAATTCCGCCACCGCCACATCGGCACTGCCGGAGGCACCGTTTGTCACGTATCCCACCAGTCGCCTCTCGCCGTTGGCTTCCTCCCGGACTACCACCACCGCCTCGCTCACTTGAGGGTGGCGCTGGAGCACCGCATTGATCTCGTCCAACTCGATGCGGTAGCCGCGCACTTTGACTTGCGAATCTTCACGGCCGATGAACTCGATGGTTCCGTCGGCGAGATAGCGAGCAAAATCTCCGGTGCGGTAAAGGCGGCTGCCTCTGTCCTTAATATTAAAGGGGTCGGGAATGAACCTTTCAGCGGTCACTTCCGACCGGTTGACGTAGCCCCGAGCCAAAGCCGCGCCTCCAATCAGAATTTCTCCCGTAACTCCTACCGGCACCGGCTGGACGTGTCGATCGACGAGATAAATGGTGGTATCGCCGGCCGGTCGCCCGATGGGTATCCTAGTGAGGCTGTTCAGATGACCATCTTCTAACTGGACGCTAAAATAGGTTGAAACGATAGTGGCCTCAGTTGGCCCGTAGGCGTGCAGGAAGCGCACGGGATGTTTGAGCTGTGCCGCAAATACCTTCAGCTTTTCTACCGACACGGACTCGCCGCCGATTACGAGAAGTCGCAGTGATTCAGGCCAGGTCTCCTGAGCGGCACCCATCTCGTCAACCAGTTGATGCCAGTACGAAGCCGTAGCCGTCAATTTACTGAGGCCGATCTTTGCGCCCTGGCGCAGCAGTTCCGGCCCAGACCGCGCTTGCTGATAACTGTAAAGGACGACAGCGCCGCCGCTCGTCAGTGGAGCGAGGATCTCTTCGGCGGCAACGTCGAAGCCGAATGCTGCTAACTGCAAATGCCGATCGGTTTCCTCAAGCTGATAAAAGTCGACCAGGAAAAGGAGGCGTGCAAGCAACGCCTTATGTTCTGTCATCACGGCTTTGGGTCGGCCGCTTGAGCCGGACGTGTAGATGACGTAGGCGAGATTATCCGGTGTCGCGCTGGTCTCGAGATTCTCAGTTGGTTGCGTATCAAGCGCGTGCCGATCAGCATCGAGACAGACCGTGTAGCCCCAGTGTGAAGGAAGCTTTTCAACCAGAGACTTGAGGGTGAGCAGCACTGAGATACCCGCATCGTCAAGCATGAAAGAGATACGATCCGGTGGGTATTGCGAGTCTATCGGCGTATACGCGCCACCCGCCTTGAGAACACCCAGCAACGCAACGATCATCTCGATGCTGCGTTCGACGCAGATGGCTACGAGCACTTCCGGCCCTACGCCGAGTTTCCGCAGGTGATGGGCCAGCTGATTGGCACGCACGTTCAACTCTGCATAACTGACCTGCTCATCGTCCATGAAAATCGCCGCCGCAGCCGGAGTGTGTTCAGCCTGCGCTTCAAAGAGTTGATGAACACAAATGTCCCGTTGATGAGTAAGAGCAGTATCGTTCCACTCGACCAATATCTGTTGCCGCTCGGCCTCGTCGAGCAACGACAGTTCGCTAATGCGCCGTTCCGGATTCGCAACGGCCGCGGACAGCATGTTCTCCAAATGGGAGAGCAAGCGTTGGATCGTGGCCGCGTCAAACAAGTCTGTACTGTAGGCTACCGTGCCGCCCATCGTTTCCCCGGCTTCAACCAGCCCAATGGTCAGATCAAACCGGGCCGCCCCGCTTTCACCTCCGAGTCTCTGTATTTGTAATCCCGGCAATTGGTCCAGAGCTTCAGTGGGAGCGTTCTGCAGCACCAGCTTCGTCTGAAAGAGCGGCGCTCGGCCCAAGTCTCGCTCCGGCTGTAGTTCTTCGACGAGTTTCTCAAACGGCACATCCTGGTGACTGTAAGCTCCCAGGGCCACACTCCGCACTCGTTTCAGCAATTCGAGGAAATGAAGTTCTCCTGATAAGTCGGTGCGCAGGACGAGCTGGTTAACAAAGAAACCGATCAGCGGTTCAATCCCAGCATGATTGCGGCCGGCAATATCAGTACCGACGATAATGTCTTCCTGCCCGGTGTAGCGATAGAGCACTGCGTTAACACCTGCGAGCATAGTCATGAACAACGTACATCTATGTCTCCGGCTCAATTGCTTTAATGCCTGGCTAAGTTGGTCAGGAAAGCTGAATGAGTGATATGCACCCCGATAACTCTGGACCACTGGACGCGGTCGGTCGGTAGGCAGTTCCAGCACCGGTAGATCTCCCGCAAGTTGCTCGCGCCAATATGCCAACCCGGATTCCAAAACAGCGCCACGAAGCCATTCTCGTTGCCAGACGGCGAAGTCCGCGTACTGAATGCTCAGTTCGGTTAAAGGCGATGGCTGCTGAACTGAATACGCCGCATAAAGCGTGCTGAACTCGTGCATCAGGATGTTCATGGACCAGGCGTCGCTGACGATGTGGTGCATGGTCAACAAAATGATGTGGTCGTCTTCAGCCAGCTTCAGCAATCTCGTTCGGAATAGTGGGCCACGACTTAGATCAAAGGGTTGTCGAGCAACTTCATTCGACGAACACGCGACTTGATGCCGTCGCTCTTCTTTATTGAATCCACTGAGGTCTGCAACACTGATGCTCAAAAAAGAGGGCTCAGCAATTACCTGGTGAGGTTGTCCTTCGTCATTGCTGAAGC